>CAMPAJ010000017.1 GCA_946631805.1 uncultured Eggerthellaceae bacterium | reverse complement strand
TAAACACAAGTTTAGCCCCTGCACTCCAACAAGGTGGTGCAGGGGCTGTATTTTATGGAGCGCGTTACCGAAGAGCACGCTATTGGCGTTAGATTGGCGCTATACTCTTACGGTACTGAAAATAGCCTTTCGGGCCAGTTCTTTAGAGGTTGCCTATGCAAGATAACATGCTATCCGCCATTGACTTGCCCGAGGCTGATCTATATCTGTTCGGGCGTGGCGAGGCTCGCCGCGCCTATCTTGTGTTCGGTTGTCACCCGGTGGGAACCGACCCCCAGTCCGGCCAGCCATTGCATCGCTTCGCCGTTTGGGCGGAGCATGCGCGTTCGGTGAGCGTCGTGGGCGATTTCAACGAATGGGATGCTTCGGCAAATCCCATGACGGAGGTCAGCCCGGGCGTTTTCGCTTGCACGGTGGCCGGCTTGCAAAACGGCAGCACCTACAAGTACAGCATAGTGGGAGCCGACGGCGAAACGCGCCTGAAGGCCGACCCGTTTGCCTTCCACGCCGAAAACGGCCTGGCTACCGCTTCCAAAGTTTGGGACCTCGAAGGTTACGAATGGGGTGACGCGTCGTGGATGGACCAGCGTGCGTCGTCGGATCCCGTGCATGGCCCCATGTCGATTTACGAACTGCAGATTGGCTCCTGGCGCGTGGCGGAGGACGAGGTGTATCCCAACTACCGCATCGTGGCCGATCAGCTCGTTGAGTACTGCAAGAAGATGGGCTATACGCACGTTGAGTTGCTGCCCGTGACGGAGTATCCGCTTCCGGCTTCGTGGGGCTACCAGGCAACCGGATACTATTCCCCGACGTCTCGTTACGGAACGCCCCAGGATTTCATGTACATGGTCGACGTTCTGCACAAAGCTGGAATCGGGGTTATCCTCGACTGGGTGCCCGCGCATTTTCCCAAGGATGCGTTCGCCCTGGCGCGATTCGACGGTACGCCCATGTTCGAATACGCCGACCCACGCCTGGGTGAGCACGCAGAGTGGGGAACGCTCGTTTTTGATTACGCCAAACCCCAGGTCATAAGCTTTCTCATTTCGTCAGCGATGTTCTTTTTCGATACGTACCACATCGATGGCATTCGCGTTGACGCCGTGACATCCATGCTATACCTCGACTACGCGCGCACCGAATGGGTGCCCAACAAGGACGGGGGCAACATCAACCTCGAGGCCGTCGAGTTCCTTCGCAAGTTGAACGAAGCCGTGCTCTCGTCGTATCCCGGCGCCGTGACCATTGCCGAAGAGTCGACCGCGTTTCCCTTGGTCACTCGTCCACCTTACGATGGCGGGCTCGGCTTCACGTTCAAATGGGATATGGGGTTCATGCACGATACGCTCGAGTACTGCTCGATGGACTCGCTGTTCAGGAGCGACCACCACGATAAGCTGACGTTCGGCATGATGTATGCGTTCTCCGAGAATTACATCTTGGCATACAGCCATGACGAGGTCGTCCACGGCAAGAAATCGATGGTCGAGAAGATGTTCGGCGAGTACCTGCAGAAGTTCTCGACGCTGCGTGCCTTGATGGGCTGGCAGTTTGCACGCTCCGGAAAGAAGCTCACGTTTATGGGCTCGGAATTTGCGCAGATGATCGAATGGGATTTCAAGAAGGAGCTCGATTGGTTCTTGCTGAAATACCCCATCCACTCGGGCATGCAGGCGTATTCGGCTGAATTGAACGCGTTCTACAAAGCTCATCCAGCGCTTTGGAAGGTCGACGATGGTTGGGCGGGCTTCGCTTGGGCCAACGTCGACGACCGCGACGAGAGCTGCATTGCGTTCATGCGATACGCCAACGACGGTACGCCCGGTAAGGACGGCAGCTTGGCTGTACTTGCCTGCTTCAACTTTACTCCGAACACCGTTGATGGCTTTACGGTCGGGTTGCCGGGATGCGGCACGCTGACCGAGGTGCTGAACAGCGACGACGAGCGCTTCGGCGGTTCGGGCGTGAGCAACGGAAAGCCCGTGGCGGTGTCGGCGGAGCCGTTTGCCGACCAGCCGTGCAGCGCTCGGTTGGTGCTTCCGCCGCTTTCGGCCGTGTACTTCGAGTATGCGTGGGAACCCATTCCCGAGCCCGAGCCAGAACCCGAATCCAAACGCAAACCTACGGCTAGTTCGAAGCAACGGGCAAAGGGGACGGCGAAAAAGATCAGTTAACTCCCGGGGCGATACAAGGGCAAACCCCGATTCTTACGAGTAGGACAATGGCGACCAAGGAGGGGCGCATGAGCGAACGAAAAACAAGCGTGGCCATGATTTTGGCGGGCGGCCAGGGGAGCCGCCTGGGCGTGCTGACCCGATGGCGCGCGAAGCCTGCGGTTCCGTACGGCGGCAAGTACCGCATTATCGATTTCCCGCTTTCCAACTGCACTAATTCGGGAATAGACGTCGTGGGCGTGCTCACGCAGTACGAGCCGTTCGTACTCAATAGCTACATCGGCAACGGCGCGCCATGGGATCTTAATACGAACAATGGAGGCGCTTACGTGCTGTCTCCCTATACGCACGTGGGCGATGAGGGTCATTGGTATCTGGGAACGGCCGATGCCATTTACCAAAATATCCGCTTCATAGACCGTTTTGATCCTGAATACGTGGTCATCCTTTCGGGAGACCATATTTACAAGATGGATTACAGCAAGATGATCCGGTTCCACTGCGACAACGACGCCGATGCGACGATCGCGGTTATGCCCGTGCCCATCGAGGAGGCAAGCCGCTTCGGCATCCTCGCTACGGACGACCAGCAACGCGTAACGGATTTCGTCGAGAAGCCCGCAAATCCGCCCAGCAACCTCGCTTCGATGGGCATTTACGTATTTAGCTGGGAAAAGGCTCGCAAATACCTTGTGGAAGATGCCGAAAAGGAAAACAGCAGCCACGATTTTGGCAAGGACATCATTCCCACGATGCTCGCAAGCGATGAGCGCCTGTTCGCCTACAGTTTCGAGGGTTACTGGCGCGACGTCGGTACCATCGACAGCCTCTGGGAGGCCAACATGGATTTGCTCGAGAAAGACTCGGGCCTCGAGATGAACGACGAGTGGAAAATCTACTCCCGCAACCCCAACTTGCCTGCTGCGCGCATCGGCATAGGAGCTCGACTCGACAATTGCATGGTAGCCGAAGGTTGCAACGTGGAAGGCGAAGTGAAGCACAGCGTGCTGTTCCAGGGAGTGCAGGTCGGCGAAGGCGCCCGCATCGTCGATAGCATCGTCATGGCTGGCGCGCGCATCGGCGCCGGCGCTGTGGTAGAGCGCGCTGTCATCGCCGAAGAAGTAAGCGTGGGCGATGGTGCCATCATCGGCGAGCAGGGAGCTGAGCTGGCCGTGCTCGGGCCTAACTGCCAAATTACCGCAGGCGCGAAAGTGGCGCCCGGCCAGTCGGTTGAGCCGAACGATACGATCGAGTAGTCGAACACGCGAAACGGGCGGACGGCTCGGCTGCCTGGCCCGTATGTAGAAAATGAAAGGCGCAAATATGAACGATACTTTTGCCATTGTGTACGCGCGGCACGGCAACCCGCTTCTTGGCGACCTCATTGCCCATCGATGCGTTTCCGCCTTGCCTCTTGCTGGGCGCTTTCGCACAATCGACGTCTTGCTGTCCAACATCTCGCAAAGCGGCATCCGCAGCGTCGGCGTCATCATGCAGCGCAACTTCCAATCGCTCGTCGAGCACATCGGCTCGGGTGACGCATGGGATCTCAACAGCAAGAGTGGCGGCGTGGCGCTCCTGACGCCCTACGACCAGGGATTGGCGACGGGGCTGTATCGCGGTTTCGGAGACGCGCTGTTTGCGAAGCGCTATTACGTGAATAGGCAACGTGCCAAATACTGCCTGATGCTGGCATCCGATATGGTCTACCGGTTTGATTACAACAAGCTGCTCGAGCACCATCTGGAAACCGGGGCGGATATCACGGTGCTGTATTCGCGCGAGCTCAGGCTCGAGCAGGGCGATCCGACGCATCTGGCCAATTTGCACATCAACGATGAAGGATGGGTCGTCGCCGCCGATTTCGAACCCGTTGGACCCGAAGGTGGCTGCTTCAATCTGGGCGCTTGCATCATCGACAAGGACCTGATGCTGCGGCTCGTGGAAGATGCCTGTGCCGAGGGCAAGTACAACTTCGTGACGGATGTTATCGAGCCGGCGGTAGGCAAGTACAAGGTCGCCGCTTTGGAGCATACGGGGTATTCGGGTCGCTTGACGACGGTCAAATCGTACTTCGACATGACGCGCGATATGCTTGATCCGCAAATCCGCGATGAGCTGTTCGAGGCGAACGGGCCGGTTTACACACGCATCATGGACGCTCCGCCTGTTCATTACAATGCGGGATGCGAGGTCGAGAACAGCGTGTTCGGCAATGGTTGCGACGTGAGCGGACGTGTGGTGGGAAGCGTAGTCTTCCGTGGAGTCACTATAGAGGCAGGCGCAGACGTCGAAAACTGCGTTATCATGCAGGACTCGCATATATCATCGGGTGCCCATTTACGTAATGCCATCATCGACAAAGATGTAATTGTGGGCAAAGATGCGCGCTTGGTTGGCACGCCGACGCAAGTCGCCGTCGTGCGAAAAGGCACGATTATCGAAGGACGCTAGATGTCCTTTACATAGCACGTTAAGCGATAGTCACCGGCCTTTCCTTTAGGGTCGGTGACTATCATTGTTGGAAAGGAAAGCCATGGTAGCTCGATCAAAGTTAACGAAAAACGATGTTGAACCCGAGGTAGTACCAACCGACGCGAAGTCGGGGGCCTCGGCTGGCGCCAAGCCCGAAGTGGCGGCTGGCACAAAGCAGGAAGAAGCGGCGAAGGCATCGTCTGAAACGAAGAAAAAGCCAACGTCGACCCGGCGAACCACCGCGCGGGCGAAGAAGGCTACTGCCGCCGAAGAGGCAAAAACCTCCGAGGCGCAGGCCCCCAAGGCCACGTCTGAAAAGGCTGCGCCTGCGAAGCGCGCGGCAGCAAAGACCGCGCCTGCAAAAGCCGAACCTGCAAAAGCCACCGCTGCAAAATCAAAGGCTTCGAAGAGCGAGCCGACGAAGGCCCAAGCTGCAACGACCGAGGTCAAAGAGGCTTCTTCTGCAAGCGATGACGCATTGAGCGTCGAGGCGGAACAGGCCGAGCCTGCAAAAGCCGCTGCGAAGAAGGCCCCCGCTAAAACTGCGGCAGCGAAGAAAACGGCACCTGCCAAAAAGACGACCTCCAAGAAGACGACGACAAGGAAAGCGACGGCTAAGAAGGCGGCCGGCCAGAAGGCCGAAGCCGAGGAGCCCAAACCTCTAAGCGCCAAAGACGATGCTGCAAAGGCGTCTGAGCCAAAAGTTGAGCCCAAGCCCGAGCCCGCACCGGCGCCCGCCGACGCGTCGACGCTCACGCCCGCTCCCGGGGTGGAGCTCGAGCCTGCACCCGCTCCCGTGGCGGAATCCACGCCAGAGCCCGAGCCCGCAGTCGAGCCTGCCCCCGAACCTGAGCCTGTTCCCACGCCCGAGCTCGCGCCCGAACCCGAGCCCGTTTCTGAGTATGCGGGCGTCGGCGGCGTGCTCATCGCTGCTGCCGAGTGCGCTCCCCTTGTGAAGATCGGCGGTCTGGCTGACGTCGTCGGCGCATTGCCGAAGTACCTGAAAAAGCTCGGCATCGATGCGCGCGTCATCATGCCGTTCCACCGCCAGATCAAGGAGCGTTACTTCAACCAGACGCAGCATATGTGCGACTTCCAGGCAAGTCTGGGCTGGCGTTCGCAATACGTCGGCCTCGAGAGGCTCGAGCTTGACGGCACGGTGTTCTACTTCATCGACAACGAATTCTATTTCGGCGGGCCCGTGTACTGCGGCGGCGAATTCGAGGGCGAGCAGTACGCGTTCTTCACCCGCGCGGTTATGGATTGCATCCCGCAGCTCGATTTTGACGTGCGCATTCTACACTGCAACGACTGGCATACGGCGATGATGCCGCTGCTGGTCAAGACGCAGTACCAAGGCGGCATGCAGGCTGGTTTGCGCACGGTTCAGACCATTCACAACCTGCATTTCCAAGGGCAGTTCAGCCACGAGTTTGACCGCGACTTGCTGCGCGTGGACGATTCTTTGGCAACGCCGCAGTTCATCGAGCATTATGGCTGCGACAACATGCTCAAGGCGGGCATTGTGTTCGCCGACAAGGTTTCGACCGTCAGCCCGACGTACTCGCAGGAAATCTGCGGGCCCGAGCTCGGCGAAAGCTTGGAAGGCGTGCTGCGCTCGCGCGGCGGCGATTTGTGGGGCATCCTCAACGGCATCGACGTTGACATATGGAACCCATCGACTGACAAGGCCCTTCCCGCAACGTATTCGGCCGCAAACCTGGAAGGGAAGAAGCAGGATAGGGACGCACTGCTCTACGAGCTCGGGCTGGCGCCTGCTGGCGACAACACGCCCGTTATCGCGATGGTCGGTCGCCTCACGCCGCAGAAGGGCATTGACCTGGTGCGTTGGGCGCTCGACGAGATCATGGCCGAAGATGTGCGGGTTATCATCCTCGGCTCCGGCGATGCCGAATACGAGAATTCGCTGCGCGACGCCGAGAACCGCTACAAAGGCCGTCTGTGCTCCTACATCGGCTACAACGGTGAGCTTTCGCATCGCATTTACGCTGGTGCTGACCTGTTCCTCATGCCGTCGCTGTTCGAGCCGTGCGGCATTTCGCAGATGATAGCCATGCGCTACGGCACGTTGCCAATCGTGCGCGAGACGGGCGGCCTCAAAGATACGGTCATCCCGTACAACCAGTACACCGGCGAAGGCACCGGCTTCTCGTTCGCCCATTACGATGTGGCCGAAATGTTGGGCTGCATACGCTATGCCATTAACGTCTGGCGTGATCCGAATGCGCGCAAGCAGCTTATCGAGCAAGCTATGAACAGCGATTTCAGCTTCGATCGCTGCGCCCGCGCCTACGCAGAGCTGTACCGTACGCTATAGAAGTCAGGAATTGGTATATGACGAGCGAGAACAAAAAAGAGATAGCTAACAAAAAGCCGGCCCGCGCTAAAGCTGCGGCTCCCAAGCGCACGCCCGAGATGCAGGCGCGCGTCGACGCCGCACGCGAGCGCATCGAGAAGCGTGTTCGCCGCGAATTTGCCGTTACGGCCGACGCAGCTGTACTGCCGCAGATTTTTCAGGCGGCGGCACTGTGCGTGCGTGACGAGGTCATGGACGTTTGGGCGGCCGAGCGCGAGCGCTCCCAGACGTCGGGCGACAAGTGCCTCATTTACCTGTGCGCCGAGTACCTCATCGGGCGGGCGTTTTCCAACAACCTCGTGAACTTGGGCCTGTACGAGGTGTACGAAGCCGCGCTCAAGGACATGGGCTACGATTTGGGCGAGGTCGAGGAGCAGGAAGCCGATGCCGGCTTGGGAAACGGCGGTCTGGGCCGTTTGGCCGCGTGCTTCCTCGACAGCCTTTCCACGCTCGATTTGCCGGCCATGGGCTTTGGCATCCGTTACGAGTACGGCTTCTTCCGTCAGGAGATTCACGATGGTCAGCAGGTCGAAGTGCCCGACAACTGGACGCTTGGCGGCGATGTGTGGTCCGTCGAGCGTGCCGACCGCATTTTCGAGGTGAAATTCGGCGGGCAAATCGACGAGCATTGGAGCGAGGACGGCAAGCTGACCGTCAACTACGTCGGCTCTCATTCGGTGTTTGCAGAAGCGTGCGACATGCCCATCGTGGGCTACGAGAGCAAGCTTCCTGCGACGTTGCGCCTCTGGCGTGCTCGCGCTGGCCAGCAGCTCGACCTTGCCCGGTTCAACAGCGGCGACTACGAGCAGGCGGTAGCAGAACGCGATCTTGCCGAGTCGATCTCGAAGGTGCTTTATCCCGAAGACAGCCATGAGCGCGGTCAGGAGCTGCGCTTGCGCCAGTTCTACTTCCTGGTTTCGGCCACGATGCAATCGCTCGTGAGTGCGCACAAGCGCCATTACGGCGATTTGCGCACGCTGCCCGACAAGATCGCCGTCCAGATCAACGACACGCATCCGGCCCTGGCCATCCCCGAGCTCATTCGCATTCTCATCGACGAAGAGGGCTTCGAGTGGGAGGAAGCGGTCGACATCGTGCGCCGTACGTTCAACTACACGAACCACACCATCATGCCCGAGGCGCTGGAAAAATGGCCTGCTACGACCATGCAGCGCTTGCTTCCGCGTATTTTCCGCATCATCGAGACCATAGATGCGCGATTCCGCGACCGCATTTGGCAGAAGTACCCCGGCGATACCGAGCGCGTTCATCGCATGGCCATCATCCATGCCGGCCAGGTTCGCATGGCCAACCTCTGCGTTCTGGCATGTGGCTACGTGAACGGCGTCTCGCAGCTGCATGGGCAGATTCTGCGCACGTCGGTGTTCCGCGATTTCTACACTGCGTATCCCGATAAGTTCCTGGGCATCACCAACGGCGTAACCCAGCGTCGCTGGCTCGGCGTTGCCAATCCCGGCTTGCGCAAGCTCGTGGACGATACGATTGGCGAGGGCTTCATGAAGGATTGGCGCAAGATCGCCGAGCTCGAGCCCTATGCGCAGGACCCCGCCTTCCGCAAGGCTTTTGCCGAGGTCAAGCAAGACAACAAGCGCAAATTTGCGGAATGGATGCTCTCGAATCGCGGAATCGAGGTCAACCCGAACACGATCATCGACGCGCAGGCCAAACGTCTGCACGAGTACAAACGCCAGCTCATGAAGGCGTTACATATCCTGTCGCTGTACGACCGCATCGTCGACGGCGAGCTCGAGGATCTGCCTCCCATCACGTTTGTGTTCGCGGCCAAGGCGGCGCCGGGCTACAGGCGTGCCAAGGATATCATCCGCTTGATCAACGCGATATCCGACCTCATCGCCTCCAACGAGCTCACGCGCGATCGCATCCCGGTCGTGTTCCTCAACAATTACGATGTTACGTCGGCCCAGCATCTGGTGGCCGCCGCCGATATCTCGGAGCAGATTTCGACCGCGGGCATGGAGGCCTCGGGCACGGGCAACATGAAGTTCATGCTCAACGGCGCATTGACCCTTGGCACCATGGACGGCGCCAATGTCGAGATAGCCGAGCAGGTCGGCGAGGATAACATCTTCATCTTCGGCGCGACGGTCGAAGACCTCGAGCGCGTGAAGGCCGAAGGATCGTACAATCCGCGTGCTCTCGTCGACGCCAATCCGCAGTTGGCGCGCGTTCTGGGCCACCTTGTGGATGGAAGCCTGCCCACCTCGGATGGCGCTCGTTTCGAAGAGCTGTACTATGCGCTGCGCCCGGATGGGGGCATGGGCGATTCCTACTTCGTGCTCTACGACTTCGCGGCGTACGACAAACGCTTCTTCGAGGCCATCGAGGCATATAAGGACCGCGACCGTTGGCTGACGAGCGCTGTGATCAATACGGCTAAGGCAGGGTATTTCAGTTCCGACCGTGCCATCGAAGACTACGATAGCCAAATCTGGCATCTGAACAAGGGCGAGTAAGTTTTGACGGGCGCCCGCGCGTTTGCGCCGGGCGCCCTTTTGCCGCCTCTTCACCTTGCTGCCGAGATGCGAATCGGCTGTTGCAAGGCTGCTTTTGGGTGCCGGGCGGCCAAGTCTGCTCAACAGACACGGAGGACTACATGGTCGATTTCGACCGAATCAAATGGGCGGTAAGCCACGACCCTTGCAGGGCAGGCGATCGCACGCCTTCGGGTGCCGTACCTGCGGGATCCAGGGTGCATGTAACGTTGCGCGTCGGGTATGAGGCGCGAGGCATTGTGCGTTGGGTCGTCGTGCTCGTCGGCGAGCGCAAGGGCGAAGAATGCTCGCTTGCGTGGAGCGAGCATGCGCTTGCGGCTTGCGACGAGGGATATGCGTGTTCTTTCTCGCTCGACGAGACGCCCCACGTTGCCTTCTATGCTTTTAGGCTTGACCTAGCGGATGGCTCGGCTGCTTACTACGTTCCTCGCGTCGATGGAAGGGCGACGTCCGGTGAGCTCGTGCGTCCAGGCTATGATGGCGAATGGACGCAGCATGGCTGGGCGTTTTCCGACGAGCGCATGAGCGAGCGACCGGCCGGCGCGTTCGGCCTGGCCGAGGTGCTCCCGGGATTTCAGGTGACGTTGTTCGAGCCGGCGTTCGCTACGCCGCCATGGATGCACGGCGCCATCTTGTACCAGGTGTTTCCCGACCGTTTCGCTCGCGGCCCCTTGGGCGTCAGCAAAGACGGGCTGCGTTACCACGAAAAGACGGGGCGCTTGGTCAAGCTGCATGAATCATGGGACGAGCCGGTCGAATGGCAGGAAGGCAATGCCGAAAAACCCACGTTCGATCCCGTCGATTTTTACGGGGGCAGGCTCGATGGTATACGCCGCAAGCTGCCCTACCTCGCGTCGCTCGGCGTAGAAGCGCTGTATCTGAACCCGATATTCGAAGCCCGTTCGAATCATCGCTACGATACTGCAGATTACGAGCGCATCGATCCGCTGCTCGGCACGAAAAAGGACTTCGAACGGCTTGTAAAAGATGCGGAAAAACAGGGCATACACGTAATCTTGGATGCGGTGCTCTCGCATACGGGCAATGATAGCCGCTATTTCAACGCCTTGGGTACCTATGATGAGCTTGGAGCAGCTCAAGGTGAGGAATCCCCGTATTTCAGCTGGTTTGATTTCGAATGCATCGACGACGATGTTTCGTATCGCTGTTGGTGGGGCGACCCGACGCTTCCCGAGGTTAACGAACGCGACTCATCGTGGCAGGATTACGTTCTGGGAGATGGCGGCATACTTGAAGGGTGGATTGCCGCAGGTGCTGGCGGATATCGCCTCGACGTAGCTGACGAGATCCCCGACGACGTCCTGGAGCGTTTGCGCACGTGCGTCAAGCGCGCGAACCCCGACGCCGCGATTATCGGCGAAGTGTGGGAGGACGCTACGACGAAGGCGAGCTATGGGGTCCCACGCACTTACGCGCTTGGATTGGCCCTCGATTCGGTCATGAACTATCCGCTTCGCTCGGCTTTGCTCGGATTTGCGCTCGAGGCAATCGACGCGCATCAGCTTGCGGCATTCCTGCGCTTGCAACAGGCCAATTACCCGTCCCAACTGCATGCCTGCCTCATGAATCTGCTTTCTACGCATGATGTGGAGCGCCTTCGCAGCGTTCTTGCGCTCCGCCAGTCGCTCAAGCAGTTTGACCGTGCCGAGCAGCTTGAGCTCGTGAGCGCGATAACGCCCGAGCAAGACGAGGCGGCGGCGCGCATACAACGCACGATCGTGGCGCTCCTGTACGCTTTGCCCGGCATGCCGAGCATCTATTACGGAGATGAGCGTGGGCTGCAGGGCGGTGGCGACCCATTTTGCCGCGCGACGTTCCCGTGGCCGGAAGAGGGTTCGGCTCAACGCCCCGATTGCGGCGTTGACCTAACGGATTTCTACCAGGAACTTGGTTCGCTTCGCAAGGCGTCCGCAGCCTTGAGGCGCGGCGCGTTTGCCTGCGCGGCACCGCACGAGGACGTGCTCTGCACCATCAGCGTTGACGAATCGACGGGCGCGGTCGTTGCGGCGGCGAATCGTTCGGGCGCCGCCCGTACGGTGGCGTTCGACGCGAGCTCCCCCGAGCTCGGGCTGCCTTCCAATTGCCGACGGGCCGTGCGGCGTCTTGGCCCTGCGCGTCAGGTGTTCTCGTCGGAGGCCCCCGCGGATGTGGGGGCGTGCGATTGCGAAGACGGCATCGTTCGCGTGACCGTCCCTGCGCATGCTACCGTTTACTGGCAGGCAGAAATAGCCGAGTAGGGCTTCGTTTTCGTCCCACCGCCCCGGGAGGGCGCCTGCAGGGGGTGGGGTGTTCGCTTGGCTTCGGCTAACAGATATTGAGGTGTGCGCATTCGGGTGTTCGAAACCGTTCTTTAACACTTCGGACAATCGCTATGCAATAATGAGAGATTATCTCGTTGTTTAGTGCGCTATGGGGCGTGCTGCGAAGAAAGCTGGTTCATTATGACGAACGAGGAAAACGAACTGAGGGAAATTGGCCGCCGTATGCAGGGCTTGCGCGAGGCGTGCGATGTGACCGTTGAAGAAATGGCTGCCGACCTCGAGGTTGACGTCGAGCGTTACAAGCGGTGGGAAGCCACGGGCGCCGGCGTGCCCATTTCGGCTGTGTACCATATGGCGCGTAAGTTTGGCGTGGAGTTTACCGAGATACTAACGGGAACCGCGGCGAAACTCGATACGTATCAGGTCGTGCGTTCTGGCGAAGGCCAGGAAGTCGACCGTTATCCTGGATACCATTACGACGACTTGGCCTGGCGTATTCGCGATAAGATCATGCAGCCGCTCGAAGTCGTGCTCGACCCCTCCGACGATCCCGCGAAGCTCGTTACCCACGGGGGCCAGGAGTTCAACCTGGTCCTTGAGGGAACGGTTATCGTCACGATCGAGGACGAGGAATTTGCGTTGAACGCCGGCGACAGCATCTATTTCAATCCCAGGCTACGGCATGGTCAGCGCTGTGGCAGCTCGGTACCCGCGCGGTTTGTAACCGTTATCGCCGAGTAGCCGCCATTGCAAACACGATTGGAAAACGAAAACATGGACTATATTCTGAAGAAGTACTGCCCACGGGTTGATTTCGACTCCTACGAGGACTTTTATGTGAACTTTCGCATCAACGTGCCCGCAGATTTCAACTTCGGTTACGACGTCGTAGACGAATGGGCGCGGGTCGAGCCCGATAAGCGGGCGCTTCTGTGGTGCAACGACGCGGGCGAAGAGCGCACCTTCACCTTCACCGACATAAGCCGGCTGTCCAACAAGACGGCAAACGCATTCAAGAAGCTCGGCATTGGCAAAGGTGACATCGTCATGTGCATCATGCGCCGTCGTTGGGAATACTGGGTGGTGGCAAGCGCGCTGTGCAAGCTGGGCGCAACGGTCATCCCGGCATCGCTCCAGCTGACCACGCACGACATCGAGTACCGTGCCAACAAATGCGGCGTCAAGATGATGGTGTGCGTTACCGACGAATACGTATGCTCGCAGGTCGAAGGCGCGCTGCCGACGTCGCCGACCATCCAAAACCGCATCTGCGTGGCAGGTGAGCGCGAGGGATGGCTGAACTTCGATGCGCTTATCGCCGACGAGCCCGATACGTGGGAGCGTCCTGCGGCCGGCTCCCCCGAGGCGGTTACCAGCAAGGACATCATGCTCATCTATTTCACGAGCGGTACCACGGGCAATCCCAAGCCCGTCATGCACAACTACGCGCATCCGCTCGGGCACATACTGACTGCCAAGTACTGGCAGCAGGTGCGCGAGAATTGCCTTCACATGTCGGTTACCGACAGCGGATGGGCCAAGTTCGGTTGGGGCAAGATCTACGGTCAATGGATTGCCGGCGCCACCATTTTCGCTTACGACATGGACAAGTTCGTGCCTGCCAAGCTGCTTCAGCACATGCAGGACTACAAGCTGACCACGTTCTGCGCGCCGCCCACTATGTACCGCTTCATGCTGCAGGAAGACGTGGCAGCTTACGACTTGTCGTCCATCCAGAACTTCGCGACGGCAGGCGAACCCCTTAATGCCGAGGTGTCCATCAAGTGGGAAAAGCTCACCGGCAAGAAGATTCGCGAAGGCTTCGGCC
>CAMPAJ010000016.1 GCA_946631805.1 uncultured Eggerthellaceae bacterium | reverse complement strand
GCGCCAACGTCGACTTCATCCTGTGCGACAAGGACGGCAACGCGCCGGCCGAGCCCACCGAAGACGATATCATCACCGTGTTCACGACGCGCGCCGACACGCTGTTCGGCTGCTCGTTCTTCGTGGTGGCGCCCGAGTACAAGCCGCTGCCGAGCATGGTGGCCGGCATGCCCAACGAGCAGGCCGTGCTCGACCTCATCGAGGCATCCGCCAAGGTCACGGCCGTGCAGCGCGCGCAAGGCGACCATGAGAAACACGGCGTATTCACGGGCCGTTACGTCATCAACCCCATCAACAACGAGAAAGTCCCCGTATGGGTAGCCGACTACGTAGTGGCCGATTACGGCACGGGCGCGGTCATGGCCGTGCCCTGCGGCGACCAGCGCGACTTCGAGTTCGCGCGCAAGTACGACCTGCCCATCATTCCCATCATCCTGACCAAGGACGATCCGCTGTTCGAGCAGCTCGACGGCGAGCAGAACCGCGTCGTCACGAGCGTCGATTGGGCCGAGGCCATGGCGGCCGAAGGCGTGCTGGTGCAGTCGGGCGAGTTCACGGGCCTGATTGGCGGCAAGCATTCCGAAGGCGAGGACGCCGTGGTCAAGCGCCTGGAGGAAATGGGCCGCGGCCATCGCACGGTCGAGTTCCGCCTGCGCGACTGGCTCATCAGCCGTCAGCGCTACTGGGGCAACCCGATTCCGGCCATCCACTGCCCGGAGTGTGGTGTCGTGCCCGTTCCCGAAGAGGACCTGCCCGTTCGCCTGCCCGAGGACATCGACCTGGCCGCTGGCGAAACGCTGGCCACGCACGAGGGCTTTGCCAAGTGCACCTGCCCCAAGTGCGGTGGCGAGGCGCGCCGCGAGACCGACACGATGGACACGTTCACATGCTCGAGCTGGTACTACATGCGCTATACCGACCCGCACAACGATGCCGCGCCGTTCGACTCGGCCAAGGCCAACCGCTGGCTGCCGGTCGACCAGTACATCGGCGGCATCGAGCACGCCATCCTGCACTTGCTGTACAGCCGTTTCTTCACCAAAGTGCTGCGCGACATGGGGCTGCTCGACTTTGACGAGCCGTTTACCAACCTGCTGTGCCAGGGCATGGTGCTCGACGCGAACGGCGAGGTCATGAGCAAGTCCAAGGGCAACGTCGTGTCGCCGGAGGAAATGATCGCCGAGTACGGCGCCGACGCTGTGCGCGCGACCATGCTGTTCATGGGCCCGCCGGACAAAGAGAAGCTGTGGAGCGAAGACGGCCTGGCCGGCATGTACAAGTTCCTCAACCGCCTGTGGCGCATCGTCTGCGACCTGGTGGGCAAAGCCGACGAGAAGACGCTGTTCGACCCGGCTGCTGCCGAGGAGGCCGCCAAGGGCAAGGGCGCGCATGCCAACGCCATGCAGATGAAGCGCGAACGCCACCGCGTGGTGGGCAAGGTCACGGCCGACATCGAGCGCAACAACTTCAACACGGCGCTTGCCGCCATCATGGAGCTTGCCAACACCTGCTCGGCGTTCCTGCGCCTGAAGCCTGCCGAGCATCGCGTCAACTGCGAAACCGGCGGCCCGCTCTGCCGCGACGTGGCCGAAACGCTCGTCAAGCTCATGGCGCCCATCGCCCCGCACTGGGCCGAGGAGCTGTGGCACGACGTGCTCGAGCACGAGGATTCGGTGCACGACCAGCCGTGGCCGACGTTCGATCCCGAGCTCGCCAAAGCCGACGAGGTCGAGCTGGCCATCCAGCTCAACGGCAAGGTCAAGGGCCGCATCACCGTGGCCGCCGACGCCGATGACGAGACCGTCAAGCAGGCTGCCCTGGACGATGTCGCCGCCCTCATCGACGGCAAGACCGTGCGCAAGGTCATCGTCGTAAAGGGTCGCCTGGTCAACATCGTGGCGAATTAGCACAGCGCACGAAGCTGCCATAACCATGCGAGCGCCCCGTCTTCTGCACGCGGAAGACGGGGCGCTCGCTTTCTGGGTGTCGCAATGGCAGTCACGCAAGCGTGTTGGGGCGTTTTGGCGAATTGCGCCCAGTTCCGTTGAAGCATCGAGCACTTTGACGCGCGAGATTTCCGCCCTGCAGGAAGCTATGTCGCGCTTTGGGGCCCATGAGGCGTTCGTGGTGACGGCTGATGAGGAGCGCACCGTCGATCTTCCCGAAGGAACAGTGCATATCGTTCCGGCATGGAAGTGGTTTTTGAGGCATTAGGGCGTTGTTGGGCGGATATCGCCAATTCAGGGGGATCTTGCCATATTGCACATCTCGCATATCCAGATAAGCAACAAAACCATTCACGTATCTCGGTGCGAGTCGCGGTCGCTACGCAATATCTGGTGCGTTGTGAAAATCCGCGTTGTCTGTCATAATTTCGAATGCTATTCACGCAGCAATAATCTAGTATTAGCATAGCAATGACATGGGAAATTAAACGGTACGAACGGGTATTGAACGGTTTGTACCTCTGTGAGGCATGCTCGAGGAGGACGGGTGTCAACGCATTTGGGATCGACTTCGGATGGACGTGCGCTTGCGTACGACGCGTCGCTGTATGAGTTTTGGCTCGACGGCGAGCGGGCGGCCTTTGCCGACGTCCAGATGCTCGACACGCGCAACTGGATTCGCTGGCGCGCCCCTGCGCTTCGCGATTGGTTCAGGCACATAATCCCCGCGGACCTCGATGCTTGCAACAAGCGCGCACGCGCTGCCTCCCGGGCAGCGGCTGGCGTCGAGACGGAAAAACCCGCAGCCGCGCAGGCCCCTACTTATCAAGCGACAGTATCATGCCAAGAGGATGACGGCTACCTGCTGTACCGCACGACCGATGATGCCGTGGCCTCCGTAAACGACCAGGGCATTGTGAAAGTGCATGGCTCGGGTAGGGCGGAAATCTATGCACGCCGCATTCGCAACGGTGTGAGCGGCCCCGAGATGCGCGTCGCGACGGTCGTTCTAGAAGACGGCCTGAATGGTGTTGCGAACAGCGGCGGGCCCGAAGCCGTGGATCTCGAAGAGCCAGCAAAGCTCGAGAGCTCGCCGCAAACCGCTTCCGACGATGGGAGACTGGGGCAAAAACACAAGCACAAGAAGGGCAAACACAAGGCCAAGACGGTTGTGGAAGAGGTGCAGCCCGAGGTGCCGCAAGCCGAAACGCTTGCAGAAGAGGTGCAGCCCGAGGCGCCGCAAGCCGAAATTCCACAGCGGAGCTGGCTGCGCGATGATTCCGCCGCGCTGCCCGAGCCCGATTTCACCAAGGGGGTGGGCGGTTTTGCAACTTGGAACGTGCGTTGACGGCCGCGCCCTCACCTATGATGTGACGTTGTACGAGTTTCGCCTGGCGCGCGAGCTCGTGATGTTCGACGACGTTCGCGATCTGGACGCGAACGGCCACATACGCTGGTGTGCTCCCGAACAGCGCGATTGGTTCAGGCGCATCAACCCCGTAGATCTTGCGGCATGCAATCGCAACGCGCTGGCTCGCACGGGCAACAGCCGTTACGCCAACATGACGCCCGAAGAGCGCGTTCAGGCAGATGCCGCGCGCGATGACTCGGTGCTTGCCGGAAAGATTGTCGACGCCGACCCCGCCCTCGTGCAAGCGGTCGTCGCCCAGCTCGAGGAGCAGGGCCTGCTCGGTGGCATGATGATGCCCGGCCAAGCAGCCCAGTTCAATCCGCTGGCTGCTGCCAACCTTCCCAAGGGAATGGAGGCGCTCAGCCAGTTCGAGCGCCATGCGGGCGCCGATCGCAAGATGACGTCGGCCGAAAAGCGCCTGATGAAGAAGATTCTGAAGAACGACGATAAGGAAAAGGCCCGCCGCGAGAAGATGGCGGCCCGCTCGGGTGCGTCGCAGCAAGACGAGCAGGAGGCTGCCGCAGCGACCGGCGCCGACGTGAGAGCGGCGACGGCGCCTGCGCGCATGACCAGCACGGCCATGAACGTGGTGGCGGCGAACCCGCAGCACCACCGTTTCCCCGAAATCACCTATACGGATTCGGCGGGCAACCCTATACGGCCGGCGGCCGATGCCGTGCGCCCCGATATGGAGCAGCTCGCCGAAGCTTTGAGCGACGAGGAGCGCGCCCTCAACGAGATGCGCGAGCGCAACCGCAAGGCCGAAGCCGAGGCCGCGGGCATGATGACGACTGACGTGCCGGGCATGCAGCAGGCCAAGGGCAAGCGCCGCGGCGGCTTGGGCGCTCGCCTAAACGCAATACGACAAGGGATGTAAGCGGATGGCAGACGAGCCATCCGAGAGAAGAAAGGCAAGGTCATGAACCTACTCATAATCATCGCGATCGTGATCGTCGTGGTGCTGTTCGCGCTGGGCGTTCGCTTGGTGCGCCCGTTCCAGGTGGGCGTGGTGGAACGCCTGGGCAAGTTCAGGCGAACGGCCCAGCCCGGCTTCAACTGGATCATCCCGTTCATCGACCGCATGACCAAGGTCGACATGCGCGAGAACGTCGTGGACGTACCGCCGATGGAAGTCATCACGAAGGACAACGTCGCCGTGACGGTCGACGCCGTCGTGTACTACCGCGCGACCGACGCCGTGCGCCTGATCTACAACGTCACGAACTTCTACCTTGCCGCTACGAAGCTCGCGCAGACCAACCTGCGTAACGTCGTCGGCGAGCTGACGTTGGACGAGTCGCTGACCAGTCGTGAACACATCAACGACCAGCTGCGCACCATCCTGTATCAGGCCACCGAGCAGTGGGGTGTCGAAATCGTGCGCGTCGAGCTGCAGCGCATCGAGCCGCCCGCCGACGTGACCCAGGCCATGCACCGCCAGATGAAGGCCGAGCGCGAGAAGCGCGCCGTCATCCTGGAAGCCGAAGGCGAGCGCCAGGCCGCCATCGAGAAGGCCGAAGGTATCAAGCAGTCGTCCATCCTCGAGGCCGAGGGTAAGGCGCAGGCCATCCGCGAAGTCGCCGACGCCGAGAAGATGCAGCGCGTCCTCATGAGCGAAGGCGAGGCGCAGGCCGTGCAGAACGTGTTGGCGCAGTTGCACGCCGAGGACACCGATATGTATCTGGCTATCCGTTACGTCGAGGGCCTGAAGGCCATCGCCAACGGCAACGCCACGAAGATCTTCATGCCGGCCGATTTGTCGGGCATCGCCACCGCCACGGGCGTCGTGGGCGAGCTGCTGCAATCGAGCAAGGTGACGCCCCAGGTCAAGGCCGAACCCGGCATCGTTCCGCCGCCGCCCGAAGTGCTGTAAATGTGTATTTTGGGTCTGACCCCAAATACACATTTGCAACGTTGGGGACATACGCGTCATATGAAGAGTATGTCCCCAATGATGATTTGCTATCAACTGGGCGTTACGGGCGCATAGCTGTTTCGGAATGCTAATCAATCAACGCCGGAAGAGCCAAGAAGCTCTCTGCCAAGAAGTGCGTTTTTTATAGCCGAGAACGTAAACGTTCGCACATAAAACTATACTAAATAAGATATATATACAAATAGAAATAAAATGGGAAAGGACGTCATGAAAAGGGACGCGGAGCGTGTTGAAGGAGGATGCCGCGATGCCGGGCGAGCTACGTTCGGCGCCGCACGCGCAATGCGCTCTTCCTCTACAATCCGCAGTCCAAAACATGCGGTACCTCGTGTTGCGCTCGTGCTGACGTGCGTTTTGCTGGCCGTCGCATGCATGAGCGGATGCCGCATAAGCGACGCTCTGACTGAGGTAATTTACGACCAGACGTCCGAGAAAATCGACTACGACAACCCAACGAAGATCTACGTTAACGATTCGACGGCCAAGCTCGAATCCGATAAGTTCGCTGCCAAGGAAGTCAGCGACGACACCGACGTCGTTTCCGACACGGTGCAGAACCTCGTGGTGTACAGCTCGGATCCCAACACGCAAGGGTTCACGGCCAAGAAGTCGGTGTTCTCGAGCACGCCTGATTTCCGCGGAATCGAAGCGAGCGAGGAAGTGTGCTTCGTCAAGTCCGACGACCCAGAGGCCTACGACCATCCGCTCACCGTCGAGGAGCCCGAAGACGAGCCCGAGGAGGAAGAGGAGCCGCCCGAGGAGCAGCAGGTCGTGCAGGCTGCAACCCAGCCTCAGGACCGCTCGACTACGAGCCCGTCTCCCACGACGCAGACGACGCCGACCGAGACGCAGCAGACGGGCGGCTCGGCGCAGGCCGACGATTTCCAGGACGATCCGTGGGATGAAGTGCCCGAGCCGCAAGGGGAGGCTTCCCAGGGCGATTCCCAGGGCGACGAATCGCCCCAAACAGACGACCAGCCCCCGGCTCCCCAGGAAACCGACGAGGGCGGCGGCAACGATAACGGCGACACGGACGTAGCCTACGACGCGGCCGACCCCACGGCGGAGCCCCCCAAGGTCGACAGCATCGCTGCATTTGGCCCGGCTGCGACTATCGTGCAAATGCTCGGCGGGTCAAAAGCGCTCGCGGCGACGGACGCCGATACGCTCGCAAGCTCGTTTTCCACGGTGTTCGATACGTCGGAAATCGTCGTCGGCTTTTCCGGCGACGGGAGCGACCCCGAGCAGATGAACGTCGACGCCATCATACAATCAGGCGCGAAAATCGTCCTTGTGTACGCAGGGACGTATTTCAGCTCCCTTTCCGAAAGTGATCAGAAGAAGCTTTCGGACGCCGGCGTGACCCAGGCCGTCTTGTACCCGATGAACAGCTCGGGCAATATAAAACAGGACGTCCTGGTCGTGGGAGACATGCTCTCCGAGGCTGCCGGAATCCAGTACGCAGGCCAGACGGCGCAGCGTGCGGCGCAGTACGTGAGCTTCCACGACGAGGTGGTCAACGCAGCCGCCAACGCGAACGGCGGCCTGGCGGGTACGCAAGTGTTCGAATCGGGGAGCGACTCGGTTCCGGCCTTCGACACCGACCAAGCCGTCTACACCCTGCTTATAGACGAGTTTGATTCGTCTGCGACCTACACCGGCAATGCGAAGAGCGGCTGGGTCCCCCAGGGCGGCCTCGCGTTCGCGAGCGCAGGGTACGGCACGACGCCCGTCTCGTACTACATCCAGGCGGGCGGTCTTGTGAACAACGCGGCCGAGAAGACGAATATGGGCGACAGCGGCAAGGTCGTGGCCTGGCAGTTCATGGACAACGCGTTTCCATTCAACCCCAACCAGTGGTCGGGGAGCTCCACGACGGCCAACGCGTCGTCGCCTGACGACTACTCGCTTTTGACCACAACGGTGAACCTGCACGCGATGTTCCCCTTCGGCAGCTCGTTCGGCTCGAGCTGGTTCCCCAAGATCATCGTCACGTCCCCCGACATCAAGACGAACCTCATAAACAACAGCATCAACGAGTCGGGCGTCTACCACCCGTATCCCTTCATCCCGGCAGGCGCCAACGCCGCTTACAGCATGTTCGGCCCCACGTCCAGCATCCCGTCGTGCATCGGCTTCGACGGGTCGCAGGGCGGAAGCGTCAGCCTGCTCGACGTGGACGGCGCGACCCAGATCCACGACGAGAACGTCGTCGTGAACCCCGGCGGGCTGTTCAGCGACTGGACCGAGGGCACCGTCGAGTCGTTCCTCGAGGCGGCCTGGGTGTGTGATGTCGTCAAGGGCGACAGCCCTGTAGGCTGGCAGGAGTACGTCAACCGGTTCTACAGCAATTTCTACGGCTATTCCCTCACCTCGACCGACTGGAACACGATGAATCCGGAAGGTGCCTAAGGCCGTGGCGAAGCTGAGCTTGAACAACGGCCCTACCCAGGCGCCCGGCCAATCCTCCGCGAAGCTCGCGACGCCCCCCGAGGGGACGGCGAGCATACCGGGGCAGGAAGAACTGGCCCAACAGCAGCGTGCCGACAAACGCAAGCACGCTGAGCGCCAGGCCAACTCGGTGTTCGGCAGCACCGACCCGCAAGCCGATTACGGGCCGGAATACGGCTACCGGCGCATCCGCTTCCACAAGAACGACGAGATAAACCCCTATGCTGACGAGCAGGACAAACGCTACGGCATGGACGAGCGCACGTCGAAGCTCATCATGTTGGGCGTCATCGTGGCCATCGTGTTCTTCCTGACATGCATCCTTCCCACTCAGGTGTTCAGCATGTTTCGCGTCGACCGGACCATCGGCACGCTTGCGCACGAGACGGCCACGGCGTTCCAAGCGTTCATAGCCTTCTTCACCAATCCCAACACGATGTTCGGCACGCATGTGTTTACGGTGCTCGTCACCTTGCTCGCTGGTGCGGCGATGGGGCTTTCGGGCGGCGTATTCCAAGGCGCCATGAAAAACGCCCTGGCCTCTCCTTCGACTCTGGGCGTCACGAACGGCGGGCAGATCGGCGCCATCATCTTCGCGGTGTTCATCGCTCCCAACAGCGTGAGCGCGACGTATGAGGGCCAGATTCTGGACTTTGCGGAATACGTGGATAACCTGGATTTGCCCACCTACATCATGGAGCTGTACGGCATGTTCTTCTCGTCGCTCATCGGTTGCGTGATCGTGGTGTTCCTCGTCATGCTAATCGCGCTCATCGCGGGGCGCGGTAAGGTTTCGAATGCCTCGCTCATCATCGCCGGCCAGGTATTTGCGGCGGCTATCGGCGTTTTCGTGGGGTGGATTAGGAACTACCTCACGTTATATGGAAGCGATGCGGCCATTCGTACGCTCACAAACGCGCAGTCCTCGACGTTCACAGGGTCCTATAACGTGGTGAGCGTGGCTACGTTCGCCATACCGCTCCTCGCCTGCATGGCGGCCATCATCGCAATGTCGGGGCGCTTGACGCTTTTGGCCTTCAACGATGACGAAGCGCGTTCGATGGGCATATCCACGACACGTACGCGCAACGTCATGGTCGCCCTGTGCACGGTGATGACGGCGCTCGTCGTCTCGTTCTGCGGGGTCGTCGGTTTCGTCGGCTTCTTGGTCCCGCATATCGCGCGTAAGTTCATAGGCCCTGATTTTCGCTACTTGCTTCCGGCTTGCTCGCTGTTGGGCGCCATCATGGTGTGCGTTACGTTCTATGTCAGCGAACTGGGCATACCAGGGCTCGTCACCGGAAGCGCCGGGATGATAACCAGCGTAATCGGGTGCCTTGCGTTTATTGTCATGGCCGTTAGGAACAGGGGGGCGGCCAGTGGCGAATGGATTTAGTGGCCGAAGGCAGGCCGAGGAATACACGTTTGTCAACGGGCAGGCCGTGCGCACCGAAGAGCTTTCCCATGGGTCGGGCGCGGAAACCATGGCGCCTGGCCAAGAGGGAAACGCAAGCGTTCCGGGTGCGCCTGTGGCGGATGCGGCGCGCAGCAGGGGCTTCGGCCGCAATCGCGGCTCGCGTGCCGACGGAGCGCCCCAGGCACGCTCCGGCGCCCGGCAGGCCGTGCGCGATATGGCGCAAGGTGACGCGTTTGAGCTGCGCGACGAGGCGCGCGCAACTGGGGCTTTGATGGGCGGCGAGTCGCTCATCGCCGACGATCGCCGCAAGATGCGCCGCCTTTACATCATATTCGGCATCGTGTTGGTGGTGTGCGCCGCCATCTCGTGCTGCTTCGATTCGGTGCATCTGGCGTTCCGCTCGCCCGTCGAAGTGGCCCAGGGCATTGGTACGTGGGTTTCCTTGCAGTTCACAGGTTTGTTTCATCCGGTCGACTACGCGGATGTGCGCATGGCGGCCCTGACGAACGCACCGGAATTCGAGGCGGTCGCATACCAATTCGGCCAGACGCTCAAGTACGGGCTGTGCGGCGTGATGCTGGCCGTGTCGGGCATGCTGTACCAAAACGCGTTTCGCAATCCCATTGCCGCGCCGTCGATGCTCGGCGTGACCAACGGCATCAACTCCGCCGTGCTCGTATTGGTGCTGCAGTTTGGATGGGAAGCGTTTCAGCACGTCGGGTTGTACTACCTGTACTCTTACATCGGCGGCGCCCTCGTCCTTCTGCTCGTCATGCTGGGCGGCAAATGGACGGGCGGCAAGGGGCGCAAGTTCAACGTCGTCAACATGATTCTGGTGGGCACCATATTCTCGCAGCTACTTGGCGTGATTATCACGTACGTGCAGAACAACTTCCTCTCGGACGAGGCATGGGATGCTTACAGCGAGCTCGTGCAGGCGGTGGGCATCACCAGCACGTGGACCTACGTGAGCCTTATCGTGGGGACGCTTGCCGCGTTCATTCCCATCTTCATGTTCCGTTTTCGCCTGAATCTCGTTTCGTTTTCGGACGAGGAGGCGACGTTCTTGGGCGTTGACCCCGGGAAGCTCCGCCTTCTGGCGCTGGGATGCGGCTCGATGATGATTCTCACGGCGCAGGTCAACGCTGGTCAGGTCGCTATGATATCGCTCGTTGTGCCCTTCATCGTGCGCGCGCTGTTCGGCTCGGAATTCAGGAAGCAGCTCGGTGGCAACATCATGGTGGGCTCGAGCATACTCATCGTCTGCGGGCTTCTTTCCAACATCGTCGTCGTCGGTGGCATGACTGCGGGTCTGGGCCCGGTGACGACGCTCGTTGCATTGCCGCTTTTCGTGTGGATGCTCGCCATTCGCCAACGGAGCTGGGATTAACGCATGGCACGGTTCGGGCGAAGGAAAAAGGTGCAGACGAGCGCCGAGCGCCGCCGAAGGGAGCGCCGCCGCGAGGAGCGCTCCGAGCGGTCCGGGACCTTGCGCGCCATCGTGGGGCGCGTGGCAATCGTGCTGTTGGCGCTTGTGGCCACGGCATTACCCGTGTTCTTCGTGAATGACGTCATCGGATACATTCCCTTGCTTACGCTCGTGCTGGTATTGCTCGTGTCGTTCGTCTATCTGCAGGTACTCAAACGCTCGCTCGTATTCAGCGAGGAGTCGCTCCTTCCCTCGTGCGAGCGTGGTACCGATATCGAATTCGTGCTCAATTTCAAGAACAAATCCCCGCTTGTGTTCACGCGCCTCGAGCCCTACATATACATTAGCGACTTATTTGGCGGTGCAGACGTCGTCACGCCGACCTCGATGGTGCTCATGCCGTTCGAAGACCGCGACTTCAGCTTCCAAGCGCGGTTCGACCACATTGGCACGTATTCGGCCGGCGTGCAGAAGATTGTCGTCCGCGACCTGCTGGGTTTGTTTTGGCATACGATCGTCAACGACAACCATCATCAAGTGCAGGTGCTCCCCAAGCTCTTCGACGTATCGCGCGTGGACTTGACCACGGTGTCTTCGGAAGAGAGCCAGCGGGCGTTTCAGGCGCAGGTGTCGGACGACATGGACTACGCCGGCGCACGCGACTACGAATGGGGCGACCCGCTCAAGGCCATCCATTGGAAGCTCTCGGCCAGCCAGCCCGAAGGCAAGTACCTCACGCGCCTGTACGAGACCTACAACGACCCGGGCATCAGCATCATCATCGACACGTCATCGCCGGGCTACGATGCGGAATCGCTCATGTTCGTATACGACGGCGTGGTCGAAAGTGCGCTTTCGGTAAACGAATACGCGCGTCAGCGCGGCTTGGACTCGGTCATCATGTTCCCCGGGCGTCATGGCAACACGCATAACCTGCGTGTTTTGGGGTTGCAGGAGTTCGTGGACCTCACGTCCGATTTGCCGCGCATACAGGTGGGGGACGGCCGCGAAGCGCTTGAGCTGCTCCGACGCGAAGGCAACCGCATTCACGCGCGCGACAACATTGCGTACTGCACGGCGCATGCCGACGAGGGTGTGGTGTCGGCCCTCATCGAAATCAAGAACCGCAAGCGCAATCCCATGTTGCTGCTCGCAGTGCCCCCGTCGCTTGACCCGGTGGAGGTGCGCGACCTCGTTCGCCCGCTCAGGCGCTTGGACTCTGCGCAGATCGTGTACTACGTGCTGACTTCGGCGGCCGATTTGGAACAGGAGGCAGACGCGTAGATGAATTCGCTGTATTTCAAGAGCTCGATTTGGGATTTCGTATTGGTTCTGCTGGCGTCGCTCGGCATGAGCTATACGTTGCTCAACTGCTTTTACGTGGACCCCGACCTTCAACACGGACCCATTCCCGGCATCGTGTGCGCGGTACTGTTGCTCGTATTGTTCGTCCTGGCCAGCGATCGGCGGGTGGCGCGTATCGGCGGGCCCCTGTTCGGCGTTGCGCTCGTGGTTTCGTGGATCGTGGCCGCCTCGCTTACGCCAGACGGCGCGTATCTGGTGGATAACGAGTCGAACTATCTAATATTCGTCATGGTGACGACCTTGGTTCCGGTGGCGTGCTTTTTGCTGTCGCGCAAGCTCGCCTTCGCGGCGCTCTTGTTCATTGCGGGTGCATTCCTCGGGGCGCTTGTTCAATTCCTGTATCGGCAATTCGACGTCGTATGGTCGTTCATGTTCGTGGCGGCGGCGCTTGCCCTCGTGGTGTACAAGAACTATCAGATGTCGCTCCGCACATCGACGAGCGTGAAAAAAGTCGCCTTCGCGCCCGGTTTTGCCGTGGCGCTGGCGACGACGGCGGTGGCCGTTGGGCTTGGCTGCGGCATTTGGTTTGGCGTTATCGCGCCGCTCAACCCTCCGGCGGTCGAGATCAAGCTCCTTACCGAGTATCGCGCTCTAGAGACGATCAGGGTCAAGGGTATAGCCGATATCTACCAGGTGCCCAACTTGGATATGACGAGCGATGTTACGAACGACGACGAGCGAACGACCGACGACATCAAGGAAAGTCCCGATGGGCGCAAGTATCCGGCTACGGGCAACGCCGAGTCGCAGGACGACCCCGAAACCGCCGACGCGCCTCCTGGCTCTGCATTTTCGGGTGTGAACATCAACGTTCCCGACGACCTTTTCAATTTCCTCAATTACAGGCAAGTGCAGATAGCGCTGATAATTACCGCGCTGCTCGTCATCGGGGGAATCGTCGCCTACTTCGTGGGCCGTCGGCGTTTGCGTGCGCGGCGTCTGAGCAAGTTGCAAGCGCTCCCTCCTGCCGAGCAGGCGAAGGCGCTCTACCCGTTCTTCGTCCAGAAGTTCGAGCGCTTGGGCATGGCCATAGCGCCCGGCCAGACGCTTGCCGACTACACGGTCGCCAATGCGGCGACCATGCAGCAGTTCGATGAGGCGGCGGGGACGGCATTTGCCGACCTCACCCAAGACTACGTGGCAGCAGCATACGGCAAACAGGAGCTGGGGCCCGACACGACCCAGCGCTACGCCGACTACTATAACGCGTTTTGGAAGGCCTGCCGTCACAAATTAGGCAGTTTCAGGTACTTCTTCAAGTCCTTTAGGCTCTAGCGGGCGCTAACCCCAAACGCATAACTTGGCGAAGCGCACCGGCGAAACTGGGCTCGCGCGAATTGCAATGCGGTTCGCTCTAGTTACAGTTTGCGAGGAGTTGCATTGCTCGAATCGTACCGTTCTATACCGTTTCATCTTGTGTAAATGTTACGTTTGAACTGGGGATATGTAGTTTGACATTGTTTACGTAATACTATAATCTCATACAGAATTAATCCGAAACGAGTCGGATTGAGAAGCATCCCGTACATGCGGGATATCAAGACGAAAGGGGAATACGTGGTAAAGAAGAAAGGGTCGAAACTGGCGCTTGCGGCATGCGCTGCCGCTACTGCGCTGGTGGTCGCCTTGCCTGGCTCGGCGCTGGCATTGGGCGGCAGTACGACCGACAAAGACATGGGCGCTAGCTGGACGGTGCCCACGACGCCGATGACCAATACGGTCGAAAAGGACGGCAAGCAGTACAAGGTCGTCACTACGTGGGCCATGGCTTGGTCTACGTCCGGCCCTGACTATCTGGGCATCAACAACTCCAGCTTCTACGGCAACGGCGGCAACGGCAACGCCAACGTCACCTCCACCGAAATCGGCTCCACGTCCACGCTGCTGGGCATCTGGGCGTCCGAAGCCAACGAGGTGCCTAACGCCTTCAACTGGAACTCGTT
>CAMPAJ010000015.1 GCA_946631805.1 uncultured Eggerthellaceae bacterium | reverse complement strand
TGGCTTCGGCCCGTCGTCCCACCGCCCCGGGAACCCGAGGTGGTGGGCCTTTCGCCTGGCTTCGCCTAGCCTATGTGGATTACAGGAATGGTGGCTGCAGAATCGCTCAAGACCCACCACCTCGGGTTCTCGGGGCTACTCAGCCTTCGCAGTGGGGGGGCAGAACAGTAACGTAGCGTCAACAGTTTTTCGGACAGCTGGATTGCACGTTTTTCGCACGCCTCCAAGGAGCTATGTTTGGGTACTATATACGTCGTTGGTTTCAACTGAGAGGAGTCGCATGGCCGAAGCCGAACACCCTGCGTTCGACGCGTTCGTCGAAACAGTGGCCCGCTTGCGGGACCCCGACCGAGGCTGCCCTTGGAACTGCGCTCAAACCCATGCGTCCATAGGCGATTACCTCATAGAAGAATCATACGAAGCGCTCGACGCCATTCAGGCCAACGATATGACGCACCTGCGCGAAGAGCTCGGCGATGTACTGTTGCAAGTCGTGCTTCAAAGCCAGATTGCCGCCGATGCGGGAGCGTTCACGATCGATGACGTATGCCGCGACATCGACGCTAAGATGATTCGGCGGCATCCGCACGTGTTCGGTGACGTCGACGCCTCTAACGCCAACGAAGTAGCCGAATTGTGGGAACAGGTCAAACTGGCCGAACAAGCCACGGCCAAGAAAAGCGCTTCCGAAAACGGCCATGCAAGCCTGCTCGACGGCGTCCCCACGAATTTCCCCGCCTTGCTGCAAGCTCAAAAGATATCCCGCAAAGCTGCGGCTGCGGGCTTCGAATGGGAAACCGTGGATGATGTGTGGCTCAAAGTGGCCGAAGAGCGCGCCGAGCTCGAAGTTGCCTACGAGGTGGCGCCCAAAACGCCTGATGGCAAGGTGCTCGCCGATCCTGCCGATGGTCGAAACCATCTGGTCGAGGCAGCCGAAATGGAATTCGGAGACCTTCTGTTCGCGCTCGTGAACGTCGCACGCAAGATGGGCATCGACGCCGAAGCGGCCTTGCGAGCTTCGAACGCCAAGTTCAGGACCCGCTTTGCCAAAGTCGAGCAAGGCGCATGGGAGCAAGGGCGCATGGTCGAGGACCTTACGCTCGACGAAATGGAATCGCTATGGCAGCACGCCAAGGAGGATGAGTAAATGGTGAACCGACCAAATGGCATCGGCCCCGATACGAGTTTTCGTGTTACCCCGACCGGAGCCGTTCGCACTGCTGCCTGGAAAATCGTCCCGAGCGCCGACACCGTCGTGAAAGGCTCGACACAAGAACTGTTGCTGGACGCCGACGCGCTCGATCGCTACGAGGAATTCACGGCCGACATGCACGCCATCCTGCAAAAATACGAGGCGGCGATGCGCGAAATGACCGTGCGCTTCGAAATCCTGGACCGCGACCTGTCGTTGCGCCGCAACCGCAACCCCATTCACCACATAGAATCACGCATCAAATCGCCCGTAAGCATCTACGACAAACTGTTGCGCTACGGCAAAGAACCCACCATCGCCAACCTTGAGGAATACCTGATGGACGTTGCAGGCGTTCGCGTCATCTGCTCGTATGAGCAAGACGTCAAAAGCCTGATGGGGCTTTTGCGGCGTCAGGACGACCTCGAAATCGTGCGCATAAAGAACTACATCGAAAACCCGAAGCCAAACGGCTACAGGAGCCTGCACGCCATCGTGCGCATACCGGTGTACTTCATGGACAGCAAGCAGATGGTTCCGGTCGAAGTCCAAATCCGCACCATCGCGATGGATTACTGGGCCTCGCTCGAGCACGACCTCAAATACAAAGCCATTGCCGAGACCAAGGGCATCGACGTCGGCGACGAGCTCAGGGAAATAGGCAAGATCATCGAAGGCATCGAGCATCGCATGCAGGTCCTCGCCTATGCGCTGGACGCCGGCACGCCCTCTCAGTCGAAGGCGAAAAAGCGCATCAAATCGAACAACTAGCAACGGCGAAGCCCGCGCATTGACGCATTCGATCGTCCCGCTCCGAGAGGGAAGGCGGAGGGTCGTGAGCGATTCTGCAGGCACTATTCCTGTAATCCACTTAGGTTAGCCGAAGCCAAGCGAACGACCCTCCGCCTTCCCTCGCGGAGCGGTGGGATGCGGTGCACCCAACCAGGTTGGGCGCATCATCGAAAGAGCAAAGCGGGCGGGTTGAATCTTACGACGCAGAAGGGCGACCCACTGTTATCGACAAGGCTTTTGCAGGGCACGCCTCTATGCATTTGCCGCAGAGCATGCAATCGCCGGCGCGCACGATGACGTCGTCGCCCGCAACGGGGGCTTGGAGGATCTCGGGGTCGCACAGGCAGGCGCGCTTGCACTTGTTGCATCCGATGCATGCCACGTGGTCGATTTTGACGTTGACAAGTCCTACCTTGCCAAGCACTTCGTAAAAGCCGCCGAGCGGGCATATGCTTCGGCACCAAACGCGATGTCCCCAGAACAGCTCCGCTAGAACTATGGCGAGGAGCGTCAGGCCACCGGCCATGCTGCCGAACACCAATCCCTTGTTAATGAAGCTGATGGGCGAAAGCGCCTCGAACACCGGGAAGCTCAGCAGCGCAGATAGCACGAGTATGGTAGCCGCCACGTACACCTTCACATGACGGGGCAGCACGACTTCCTGCACCTGGATGTGCAGCTTTGCGCGCAGCCAGTCAATCGCTTCGAGCACCAGGTTCACCGGGCACACCCAGCCGCAGAACACGCGCCCGCGTATGAGGCCGTATACGACCAGCAAGGGCAGGAGTCCCAGCAGCCAATCGGGCGAGAAGGCTTTAGCGGAAACGATGGTCTGCAGCGCGGCGAACGGATCGAGCAACGTTATGCCGAACAGGCTGCTTGAAGATAACGTGCCGTAGAACGGAAAGCTCGAGGCAGGCGTCGCGATAGCGTTATCGCCGCCGACCGTGGTGCCGAACAGCCCCCATCCCGCGATCAAGACCGGCGCGAGGAACAGGAGCAGCACGCATATCTGCACGACATGGCGTACGATGCTGAAGGGGAAGCCTTTCGCTCCCTTCGTTTTGCCTGTGCTGGACTGCTCGTCGCCCATAACGTCATCTCGTTCCTATTACATCGACAATCGAAGCGTCGGTTCTTGGATGGTTGCTACCGCCAAAACGCCCGACGCAACGAAAACCTATACGCCATCGGGATAAATCGTCTTATCGTCTTCGAAATTCAAGTACACGAGGCTCACGCCGATAACGCCCGTAATCAGGGGCATGGCATTCGCGATATCGTGCGATTCGTCAACCGTGTCGGCTTCGATGGTAATAACGATGTTGTAGCCTTCGATGCCATGCACCTCAACACCCCGGCGCGTGCGCAGCTCATCTGCAACCGCCTGAGTGTATTCGGGCGCGGTTTCGACGACCAAACTCGAAATGACCACGTAAAGCCTTTCAATCAGGGGGCGCAGGATAACCTCCCGCGCCCCGATGTGCAACTAGATTCGCCTCGCGCGTTTACGCCTGGACCTTTTCGACGCGGACGCACGTCTTCTTGTAATCGGGCTCCTTCGACAGGGGGCAATACATCTCCTGCTGAACGAGGTTGATGAGCGTCTCCTCTGCGAAGAAGGGCGCGAACAGGTACTTCTCGGGCGGTTGGGTACGACCGGCGCTCGAAGCCGTTATCTCGACCTCGCCCCAACGGCTTGTGAGCTTGACGCGATCGCCGTCCTTGATGCCAAGGGTTTCCATGTCGGCCGGGTTCATGTCGAGCAAGGCCTCGGGCAGTGCGTTGTCCAGCGCCTTGACGCGCCGGGTCATCGACCCGGTATGCCAATGCTCGAGCAGACGGCCCGTGCAGAACACGAACGGGTAATCGTCGTCGGGCACCTCGGCGGGCGGCTCCCATGGACGGAAGACGACCGAGGGCTTGTGATCAGCCGACTTGTAGAACGACGCATCGCCCGCAAGGCCCTGATCGCCGTACTTCTGAATGCCGATCTGGTCGTAGCCTTCCTTCTGGTCGCCGTTGGCAAAACGCCATTTCGTGGGATACCACTTCCCGTCGATTTCGCGAACGGGCCAGGTCATACCGTGTTGATAAATGTACTCCTCGTACGGGGCGAGCTGCTTCGCCTCCATCTTGAGCGTGGCGCCGAACTTTCCGTCGGCATCGGAGTTGATGGCGGCAGCACGCGGGTTGAGGTCGGGATTGCTGAACGTACGGTACTCTTCCCACATGCTCTTGCAGACTTCGCGCTGGCTTTCCTGTTTGAACTCACCGGCGTCTTTGTCGTACCACTGGCCGAATAGCAGGTCAAACGCATCTTCTTCGCCGATTTTCTCGTCCTGGAGCACGCGTTTGGCGATTTCCATGAGCTGCCACATATCCCACATGGCATCTCCGGGAGGATCCACCGCCTTCTCGAACACGGCCGTACGGCGCTCGCCATTGCCGAATGCGCCCTCGCGCTCGATCCACATGGCCGACGGCAGCACGACGTTCGCATACTTCGTGGTAATTGTGGGATACACTTCGCTGACCACGATAAACGCATCGAAGATGCCCTTCTTGTCCTCGGCGCCTCGGCCCAGGAAGCGCGTGAGGTTGGTCATCGACTGGGCCCAGTTGTTGTTGGCCGACCACAAGAAGTCGATGTTGCCGTTGGAAAGCTCGCGGAACATCTTGGTTGTGTGGTAGCCGGGCGTCTGAATCTCTTCCAGGTATCCCTCGGGAAGGTTCCATACGGCCTCGGCATAACGACGGTGCTGCGGATTTGCCACCACGAGGTCGGCAGGCAGACGATGGCTGAACGTTCCCACCTCGCGTGCCGTACCGCATGCCGAAGGCTGGCCCGTAAGGCTGAAGCCTGTATCGCCCGGCTTGCAGTAATGGCCGCTGAGCAGGTGAATGTTGTGCAGGTTGTGATTCATCCACGTGCCGCGGTTGTGCTGGTTGACGCCCATCGTCCAGAACGACAGGATCCTGATCTTGGGATTGGCGAACAGCTCGTAAAGCTCCTTGATGTCCTCGACCGAAGCACCCGAAATCTCGGAAGCGTATTCCCAGGTGTACGGCTCAAGGCGCTTGGCATATTCCTCGAACGTGATGGACTCGGTCGCATCGACCTTTTGCCCGATCTCGCTCTTGTCGTACCCGTCGTTGTCGGCGTTGCCGATGTTCTCGGTCCCCTGCTTGAACTGAAGGTGGTCCTTGACGAAGTCCTTGTCGTACGTGCCGTTCTTGATCAGGTAATTGGCGATGCAGTTCGTAATGGCCAAATCGCCGTTGTTCCCGAAGATGATGACCTTATCGGCGGTGGCGCCCGTGCGCGTGCCCAGCGTACTCACGTCGTAGTGCTTGACCTTGGGATTGGAAATCTTGCGGGTCATGACACGCGAGTACAGCATGGGGTGCGCCTCGGCCATATTGGCGCCCCACGTGATGAACACGTCGGCGTGGTCGATGTCGGCATAGCATCCAGCAGGCTCGTCGGTCTGGAACACGTTCATGAAGCCCACGACGGCGCTCGCCATGCACAGACGCGCATTGGGGTCGATGTTGTTGGAACGCAAGCCGGCTTTCCAGAATTTGGACGTGGCGTAGCCTTCCAGGATGGGTTGCTGGCCCGAGCCCCAGTATGCCAGACGGCTCTTATCGGCCTTCCACACCTCGCGCAGCTTGCCTGCCACCAGGTCCAGGACCTCAGTCCACGTAGCCTCGCGGAACCCCTCGTCGGTGCCCTTCTTCGTGTTGTCCTCGCGGATGAGCGGCTTGGTCAGGCGATCCTCGGCATACAGGATCTTGCTCAGGTAGTAGCCCTTCACGCAGTTGAGACCGCGATTAGAATCGTTATCGGGGTCGCCGTAGACGCTGACGACCTTGCCCCGCAGGGTTTCGACGATAACACCGCAGCCGCAGCCGCAGAATCGGCATACCGCGAGCGTTTTCTTGACCGACTCGCCGTTAAGCGGCTCGTTTACCTTGGGCGCACAGCCCGCCATGCCGGCAATGGAGCCCGCAGCGGCGGCCGTCGCCATGGCAATGGCCGTGGATTTGACGAAGTTACGCCTTGAAATGCTCATGCTCATAGCTCCGTTGACCTTTCCCTCGCTTGAATATCCCCTCATGCGGGCTTCGCGCACTGCGCAAGGCCCGCGCTGTTGTTACCTTCTTGATGCAGTGCGTTCTTGCTCGGCGCACGTGACGATGCGAATGGGCACGTACGGATCGCTGACAGCGCAGCGTTCGACGCACAAACCGCAGCCCGTGCAGATGTCCTGGTTGATGGTCGGAATGAACTTGGTGTGGATATCGTCCTGTTCCATGGCCTGGAAATCGATCGTGATGGCCTGATCGATGAGCGGGCACACGCGATAGCACACCTCGCAGCGGTACCCCTGGTAGGCTATGCACACCTCTTCGTCGATGCGCGCGTAACCGGCCTTGGGGTCCGAGCGCTGCGACACGTCGCGCAAAGCCTGCGTGGGGCACGCCGCCACGCAGGGGAAATCCTGGCAAAGCCGGCATGCCTGCTCGCGTGCATCGATGCACGGCGTGCCCGCGGCCGCCCCTTCCGTCGGCCCTGCCGCATGCAGCGCCGCATAAGGGCACGCCTCGATGCATTTGCCGCACTTGATGCAGCGGGACATGAAATCGTGCTCGCTTTGGATTCCCGGAGGGCGCAGCAGGTCGGACGACCCGTTGGCCGCAACGGCAAAAACGCCCTCGGCCGCCACCAAGGCAGCGGCGACGCCCGCTATGATCTTCCCAGCACCCATGAGCTACCGACCAAACCGCAACGTGCGCCTACGCGGCAAGGAACTGCTCGTCGTTCCAGCTCATATACTGAGTTTCGAGGTTCTTGGCCTCGTCCCACGTCAGCCAGCCCTCGGGCACCTCGGCATCGTCGTGGCACTGCGAGCACACCATGATGGACGCGCGATGCGCCTTGTGGCAATCGCTGCACGTGTACTCGGAATGATGCCAGGAATGCGGATTGCGCGCGAAGGAGGCCGTTTCCTGCGTAAGGCCCGTCTTCGTGATGTCGTGGCAGGCGGAATTGAGGCAGAACTCGGTTTCGCCGGCGCCGCGATAGAAGACGAGGCGTGCGAGGTCGCGCTCGCTCAACGGGTTGTAGTAGTTACCCGTGACCCATTCGATGCCTTCGGTCACCTGCTCTTCGATTGCAGGCTCATGGCACGCCATGCAGCGCTTGCCCATGGCACCGTGCTTGCTCGCGAGCATGGCGTCGGCCTTCTTGACCTCGTTGCCCCATTTGTCGACGGCCGGTTCGTACGGATTGGCGTAAAGCGTATCCAAGTACGCCGTGTCCATCGGCGAATGGCAAATGGAAACGCAGAACTCGGGCGTTTCGTGCCATTGGTAGAACCCAAAGCCAATCGCGGCAATCACCACGACGATGGCGCCGACAATGGCTGCCTTGCGGTTCTTCTTTTTCTTGGGAGCAGGTGTCTGCCCGGCGGATTGGGCGGCATCCTCTTGGGTTGCCTGGGCGACTTGTTTCTCATCGCTCATCCCGTACCTCCTTTTCCCTCTTGTTACCCAATTTGCTATGGTATCGTATTTTCCATCGGATGTATGTTGCGGTTACAACGTATTTGATTAGAAGGGTTTCCTTACCCAACGAAATTGGTAGGCAGGATGCAACGTACCTTTTCATAAGGCAGTTTTTTCATAGTTTAGAGCCTTGCAGTCCATGAGAATCGCTCTATCCCAAATGGCTGCAAAGCTAGCTTCGCGCAGAAAGGCAAAACATGGATTACAGCACGTTCTTGGCAACGACGCCACTGTTCAAAGGGTCGACTCCAGAGGAAATCGAGGGCATGCTCGGATGCTTGGACGCCCGCGTCAAGCACTACGACGCAGGAGCATACATATACCGCATGGGAGACACCATACAGACCGTCGGGCTCGTGCTGGAAGGCCGCGTTCGCATGGAAAACGTCGACACATGGGGCACGGTGAGCGTCGTAGGTTCCGACGGACCCGGCCAGCTGTTCGGAGAAGCCTACGCCGCGGTGCCCGACGAGCCGCTCATGATAAACGTCATAGCCTCCGAGCCCAGCACCATCATGTTCCTCAACTTGTCGAAAGTGCTTACAACCTGTTCGCGCGCCTGCCCGAATCACAGCCGCACCAGCACGAACATGACGTCGATTATCGCGCGCCGTAACCTGGGGCTCTCGCGCCGCATCCTGCATGCGGCACCGCGCACGATACGGGGGAAGGTGCTGGCGTACCTGTCCTACGAATCCGAGCGCTCGGGATCAAGGGAGTTCACGATTCCCTACGACCGTCAGCAGCTCGCCGACTATCTGGGCGTGGACCGCAGCGCACTTTCCGCCGAGCTGTCGCGCATGCAAAAAGCCGGGCTCATCGAGACGAAGCGCAGCCATTTCGTCCTGAAAGCGCAGTGACGCGCAAAGCGCCCGGCCTGGCAGGAGCCAATTCGAACGGAATGCACACGTAATTATGACGATGTCTTAACCGATTAAGGGCCCTCTGTGCAAAGGGAGCGCGTATAGCGCTACGATAGCGAAACCGAACGGCACGCAGATGCCGCATGAACCTCACGACGGAAGGCACGAAAGTGGAATCTCCAGAAGGCGTATACGAAACGCCGCCCCAAAACGACGACGAGACACCACAAGACGAGACCGCGAGCGCAAGCGCGGAGCAGGGCCAGCTGGCCAAAATCGAGCCGGGCTCCGAAGCGCAAGGCGAAATAGTACATCAGGAAACGACTGCGCCGATTCAACCGCGACGCTCGAACACGACCACGGTCGTCATCGCCTCCTGCGCCGCGCTGCTCGTCGCCCTAACCATGCTCGGCGGCGTCCTGAACGTCGGCGACCACCTGGCAATGGCCCATCCGGTGCTCGGCTGGATCTTCTACGGAATCATCGCGGTACTCGTAGTCGTGGGCATTATCGTCCCCGTGGCAAAAGTCGCCAAACGCCCCATATTCTCGCTCTACCAATTGCGCGATGAGCAGGGGCGCGCCAAACGCCGTCGCTGCCGCATGCTGGCCGACAACCTGATCGCCAACACCGACTTGACCGACGAGGAGGTCGCAGAGCTCGAAAACTGCCTGCTGCAGGGCGACGAGGCCGACGACCTGCTCATCGAGTTCTTCGAAGAGCATTGCATTCCCAAAATCGACACCGAGACCAAACGCGCCGCGAGCACGGCGTTCTTCATTTCGGCCGTATCGCGCTCGCCGCTCATCAGCACGGTCACGATGCTCTCGGTATGCCTGGACCTCGTGCGCGCCATCGTGGAAACATGCGGTTTCAGGCCCACGAACCTGGGGCTTGCCCGCCTGTACGGGCGCGTCATGATCAGCGCGCTCATCATCGGCGGCATCGAGGATTCCGATTTGAGCGACCTTCTGGGGCAGCTCATGGGCGGCGGCGCCGGAGCGCGCGCCGGCGGCATCGTGCTCGGCGCCACAGCCGAAGGCCTGGTAAGCGCGTTCTTGGTGTTCCGCGTAGGCGTGCTCACGAAAAAATGGCTGACTGCAGCCGACGGCCCCGTGAGCATGGCGTCGATTAGGCGCACGTCCTACCGCGAGGCGCTGGCGCTCATGCGCACGAGCGAGTTCATGCAGACGGTCACCGACACCGTCAAGCAAACGACGAGCACGGTTGCATCGGGCGTGGCGAAGTCCACCGCCGAGGCGGCGAAATCGACGGTCGATGCAGCCAAGTCAAAGATTTCGGACCTCTTCCACCACAAGGCGAGCGAAGAGTAAACCATCGTATAATTTCCTTTCACAACGAAAGGAAGGAACGTATTGTGAGCAAAGAGACCACTGATACTGAATCGCAACTAGAGATCGCGCCTGACGCACCAGACGGCATGGCGGCGCGAACGAATGAAACCGAAGAGCCCGTCGAGAGCACGGGCGCCATCATCGCGGCCATATTGGCAAACATCGCCGTTGGTATCGTAAAATTCATAGCCGCCTTCATTTCGGGGAGCTCGGCCATGATTTCCGAGGGTATCCACTCCATCGTCGACAGCGGCAACGGACTACTACTGCTGTTCGGCATGAAGCGCGCGAGTCGCAAGCCCGACCTGGAGCACCCCTTCGGCTATAGTCACGAGCTGTATTTCTGGACTCTGGTCGTAGCCGTGATGATCTTTGCGCTGGGCGGAGGATTCTCGATATACGAAGGCATCGATCACCTGACCTCCATCACGCCCGATACGAAGATGGGCGATCCGCTGATGAGCTACATCGTCATCCTCGCCTCGGCCGTTATAGAAGCCGTCTCGTTGTCGGTCGCGCTGCGCAACTTCAACAAAGCCCGCGGGACAACGTCTCCCATGAAGTTCATCCGCGACGCCAAAGATCCCAGCCTGTTCACGGTCGTGCTCGAGGACACCGCCGCCGAAACGGGCCTGATCGTCGCGTTCTGCGGCGTGTTCTTCGGGCACATGCTGAACAATCCCTACATCGACGCAGCCGCCTCGGTCGTTATCGGCCTGTTGCTGTGCATCGTGGCGACGATCCTTTTGCGCGAGACGAAGGGGCTCCTCGTCGGCGAAGGCATGCACGCACACGAGCTGCGCGAAATCGAGCGCATCGTCGAGGCCGATCCCCAGGTCGAGGAATGTGGGCGCATTCTCACGCTGTACCTGGGGCCCAATGACATCCTCATCACCCTCGACGCAACGTTCACGCAGGGTTCGACGCGCGACGAGATAGATGCCGCCATCGACCGCATAGAGCGCGGCATCGTCACCGCTTTCCCCAAGGCCCAGCGCATCTTCATCGAAAACGAGAACCTCAAAGCCACCCGCGCCGCCGCCGCGCGAATCCACGAGAGCATGAAAGCAACGATGTAGTAAAGGGGACTGTCCCCTGTGCTACATCGCCTTTGGAACGGAGATTAGAATGAGAGCATTTCACGACACGCGCGATTCGGAATACCGAGCGCCCTACGGAGCCATCGAGCTCGGTACGACGGTCGAATTATCACTTGACGTATGGGCCGGTCCCAATGCGAACGCCAAGCTGCGCACCTGGGTCGATGGCGTAGGCGAAACGCTTTACGAAATGACGCCCTCGCCACGGGAAGACGGCTCGATGCGCTTTAGCACTCGCTTGAAACCCGCAAAAACGGGCATCGTTTGGTATCAGTTCGTGGTCTCCGACGAAAACGGGGCGTCAAAGCGCTACGGCGCACTCGAGGGACGCCGCGGCGGCACGGGTCAACTCCTCGACTGGGAGCCGCCCAGCTTCCAGCTGACGGTGTTCGACCCCGCCAAGAGCGGCGATGACCTACTTGCAGATTGCGAGCTCTTGGCCGATGACGCCCTGGCCCCAACATCGGCGGCGTTGCGCTTCCTGCGTGGCGAGGGCTCGGCGTTCGAGCTGGTTAGGGCAATCCACACAGCTCACGAGATTCTGCCTGCCGCCGTCTTTAAACACAACTTCGAGTTCTTGGGCGCAAGCGACCGCAAGCGCCTCCTTGCGCTGCTCGGCGGCATGAACGAAGCCGAAATACCCGAAAGCGACGGTAACGAGGATCGCGAGCTCGCGCTCGACGCTCACAAAATCGGCCTCGCAAAAGGACGCCTGTGGTGCGCGAGCTTGATCGAACTGCTCATGCCGGGTTTGAGTCACGAGGTCGAATATCGTTCGCAGTCATGCGTTTCTGACGAGGGAGCCACCGAGGAAAGCCCTCGAAACACGACACGGCACACAACCAGAACTTCGGTGGAGGATTCACGCGATGCAAAGAGCGCATCGGTCAAGCCGATTGACGCCATAAGCGCATGGGGGCTCATCGACCCCGACTGCCAGACGATCATGGTCAACGCCGCTGACCTGAGCTGCGCCTTGCCCCCGCTTGATGAAGAATCCGCGAATCCCGCTGCATCGTGTTTCGCGCTAAACGATGACGTGTTCGGCTTTTGGCGCAAGGGAACCGATGGCAGCACGTCGTGCTTGCTCATCAATGCCTCGCTCGCACATGCGCACGATGTCGCCATCCCCATCGGCGATGGCGAGGTAACGGAAGTCATCGCAGGCTACGGCATGCGCATTGTCGATTCGCTCTATACCCGCGATGCAAACACGGTCGCCCACGAGGGCCAACGTTGCGCCATCGTCCACCTGAACCAAATTGGCTCGGCGGTGCTTTACCTCCACCCCGAAGAGCTCTTGCAAAAGCCGATGGAAGCGGGATTTGGCGTGCTCGCGCACATCACGAGCCTCCCCAGCGGCAAGCAAAAACGTTCCCGCTCCAGCAAATCCCGTCCCGCGCAACTCGGGCATCTGGGCGCCCAAGCACGCGCATTCGTCGACTGGCTCGCACAGGCGGGCGTCCGCTATTGGCAGGTGCTTCCCGCAAATCCCACTGACGAGTACGGCAGCCCCTATGCCGGAATCAGCGCCTTCGCAGGCAATATCCGCCTGCTCGACGGCGACGCCATGCCCGGCGACGACGAATGGGCGCGCATCGAGGCCTCTGACGAATACCGGCAATTCTGCCAGGAGCAGGGCGATTGGCTCGAGCCTTACGTAAGCTTCATGGCCATCCGCGATAAGCAGCGTTCCAAAAAGGTATGGCAAGCGTGGCCTAAGAAATACCGCGTGTACGATCCGGAGCTCATCCAAAGCGACCAGAAGCTCTGCGAATTGGCAACGCTGCATCGGCACGAGCAGTTCATCTTCGACCGCGAATGGAACGCCCTGCGCTCCTACGCCTCCGAACGCGGAGTCGCCATCATCGGCGACATGCCCATCTATGTAAGCGCCGACAGCGCCGACGTATGGGCGCATCCCGAGCTCTTCCAGCTCGGCGCCGATGGAAATCCCGAGCTTGTCGCAGGCTGCCCGCCTGACGCTTTCGCCGAAGACGGGCAGGTGTGGGGCAACCCCATTTATGACTGGGACACCCTGCGCGCCACGAACTACGATTGGTGGATGAGGCGCCTTGCACGCGCATTCGAATTGTACGATTACGTACGCCTGGACCACTTCATCGGCTTCTCACGTTATTTCGCAATTCCCGCAGGCGAATTAGCCACGCAAGGCGCATACCGCCCTGGTCCTGGAATCGACTTCTTCCACGAAGCGTTCCGTCAATTTGGACCGTTGCCGATCATCGCCGAGGACCTGGGGCTCATCACGCCTGCCGTGCGCGCGCTCGTCGCTGAATGCGGTTTCCCGGGCATGGACATCGTTCAGTTCGTCGACGGCAACGACCCCCTGAGCGGCTACACGCCGCGCCCGGGCAAGATCGTCTACACGGGCACGCACGACAACCAAACCCTCGTCGGCTACTGCGCCGAGCGCTACCCGCATCTCGACGCATGCGAGGCCGCCGAAGAGCTTGCACGTAAAGCGGCATCGTGCTCCGCCCCCGTGTGCATCATGCCCCTGCAAGACCTCATGGGCCTGGACGACGAAGCGCGCATGAACGTACCGGGCACCGCCGAAGGCAACTGGACCTGGCAAGCCGAGCAGGCTGGCATCGACCAGGCGCTCGCCTACACCCGCGAGCTCGTCAAGCTCCATGGTTGAGTGATACAGGGGGTCGGTTCTCCTGGATACAGGGGGTCGGTTCTCCTGTATCATCGTCATCTGATACAGGGAATCGGTTCCCCTGGGATATTGGGGGTCGGCTCTCCCGTATCGTCAACACAGGAAACCAGATACAGGGAGCCGGCTCGGATGCAGAGGGCCGGCTCTTCTACATCATCCAAAAGTTACGAGAAGAGAACGAGAACCTCCCCCGCATTGCCCAAACGTTAAGATACACCCCTAATAGATCAGAGCAGCAAGGAGGTTCGTCTATGCCCAGGCTGCCACGCATCGCGAGCGAAGGATCCGTATACCACGTCATCCAAAGGGGTGTCGGCCAGCAGATTCTGTTTGAAAGCGACAGTGACCGCAAACGATACCTGAAACTGGCCGCGAGGTTTCTCGACGACCTAGGACAGAATGATTCGCTGTTGGCCTGGTGCCTCATGTCAAACCACGTGCATCTGCTCGCCCGCATGCCCTTACCCGTGCTTTCTGATTTCATGAAACGGCTCGGCGTGGGGTATGCACGCTACTTCAACGACACCCACTCTCGAACAGGCCACCTGTTCCAAGACCGATTCAAAAGCGAACCCGTCGACGACGACGCGTACCTGATGACCGTCGTGCGCTACATCC
>CAMPAJ010000014.1 GCA_946631805.1 uncultured Eggerthellaceae bacterium | reverse complement strand
TCCGAAGACCACGTCAAGAGGGGATGGGAGTACATCTCGAAGGCCTTTGAGGGAAGCGACAGGGACGTGCGGGCATGGCTCGGTGGGATTATAGACATCCAGTGCAAGGAGGTCTTGGATCACGACAAGGTCTCCCTCAAGACTGAATCGAAGGACGGGGAGGATTGCTATCGCATCGACGTGACGGACACGCCCAAGCGGGTCATCGACGTCCCGGTGCTCACGGTGACGGCCAACAGGGAGGACGAGATACTCAGCAAGCCCACCAGGACGTTCTACGGCACCCGGACGCTCGGCGGCGCGGAGGGGGAGTCTGCTGACGATTACATGAGCGCCACCGACTCTTCCTACCTGATCCCGAAGTTCGACGGGCAATGGTATGCCGTCAAGGATGCGGAAGGCAACGTGCATCTGGCATCCGATGCATCGGATAACTCTGTTTACGCAAGCTTCTACTTGGGTGACCATCTTTTGGGTGTAGGAGAGTTGATCTTCGATGCGGACGGGAAGGCGAAGAGCATATACATCTACGGCAACACGATACCAATTCCCCTGGATACGTTTGATGGAATGGTGACGGTGGCCCTCTGCAATGATCCGAGCCTTGGAAAAGCGGCAACCATAGATACGTTCATGCTGGAGAAGACGAATGCCACGCTCGTGAAAGACAGCATTTCAAATCTGGGTATAACTGACATTGAGGTCAAGCTCGCCATCTCGGACATGTACGACGTCCAGCATGAGGTTAAGCCGCAGCTGGAGTTCGATCCTGCTGGCGGACAGTGGGAAGACGGCACGAGCGACGTCAAGAGGTACGAGCCCGCTCTCGAGACCGAGTTCGACATCATCGATGCCCCGACGCGGGATGGCTACACGTTTGAATGCTGGGAAGGGTCTGAGTACCAACCAGGCGAACAGTATCATGCGGGCAGCGACCATGCGTTCACGGCAAGGTGGAAGAAGAACGACTCCGGCGCTGGCGACGGCACTGCTAGTGGCGACGACGCTTCCAGTGGAGCGAAGAGCGCCCAAACAAAATCAAGCCCGAGCAAGGTGTCGAACACGGGAGACCTCCTGAACCCGGTGCTCCTGCTGCTGGCGGTGCTGGCGTCAGGAGGGACGGTTGCGGTGGCTGCGAAGAAGCGAAAACGCGAATTGTAGCCGGGAACGAATTGCTGGGTTCCAGCATCCGGCAAGTGCTGTGGTACGGCCGCTAGAGTTAGTTTTTGCAAACAAACACATTTCCGCAGGTAATTCTGGCTCTACGATGAGTTTGTTGTGTCCATGATGCGCGTCGTAACGTTATCATCGCGATGCCTGCGTGGGGACGAAGATCGTCACCCTGGTCCCGCCCACCTCGCGGGTTCCGATCTCCAGCGTGCCACCGCACTGCGCTTTTAGCCGCTCGCGGACGTTGTTAAGGGCGAAGTGCCGCTCATCCTCATCGGGCGGCGTAAAGCCAGGGCCGTTGTCCTCCACGATGATCTGCACGCCGCACCCAAGGTCGCGCGTGGCGACGGAGACCTGCAGCGGCTCCGAATCGGGGTCCATGCCGTGCTTGACGGCGTTCTCTACGATGGGCTGCAGCGTGAGGGGCGGAACGTTAAACGACGTGACCGGCGTGTCGAATTCCACGAACACCTGTCCCTCGTAACAGGCCTGCTCCACCGCGAGGTATGCCTTCGTATGCTCCAGCTCCTGCTCGAAGGAAATCGTTCCGTCCTCCGCAACGACCTCGAAGTTGCTCTGCAGGTAGCGGGAGAAGTCCAACGTTGTCTGCTGGGCCGGATACGGCTTCGATCTGCTCGTCGGTGAGCTCGATGCCGTCTTCCTGCGCGAGCGCAAGCACCTCCTCGGGGGTCTTGCAGGCCCTCGCCTTTTCCTGCTGCTCTGGTGTCAGATCGTTGAAGTCATAGTTGTGCCTCCTTGTAGAGTCGTTACGTTTTCCATGTCCCTTATACGTGACCAAAAACCACTTCGTCTCGCCGTCCATCGCGCTCTCCTCGTTCGGTTCGTTCAAGTCCGATCCCCCGTTTGTCGCTGATTAGAGATAACCGAGCCGAAAACCCAAGGTGAGCTTGCGGGGCAAATTCGGATAACTAGAACGCCTTCTAGAGCGAAGCACGTCGTTATCTTTGCTTATTAACGGTACAATGAGCAGTCACACTTAATTAGCGCAACGCGTATCGCGTATCTGCACGAGGAGGTGGGCTTCATGCTGAAGCACCGTCACGTCATCGAGCAAATGACGCTCACCGAGAAATGCTTCATTTTATCGGGCAAGGATTTCTGGAACACGCGCAGATACGGATAGCATGCCACAGAAAGGATCACGCATGAGCGCTCAATATGACATTTGCTTGGATATCGGCGGGACAAAGGTCCTCGGAGTAGTGTTCGATGAGGACGAGCGGCAGGTTTGCCGCATAAAGAAGAAGACGAAGTCCAAAGGCGATGACATGGGCAACGTCGAGCAGGTCATCGTGAGCGTGGTGGACGAGCTGCTCGCCCAAGCGGGAATCGCGCACGACGAGATTCACGCCATAGCGGCGGGCGCGCCGGGCGTCATCAATTCCGAGAGCGGCATCGTCATGTTCTCGCCTAATCTGCCATGGCGCAATTACGACATCCGAACGCCCATCGCGCAGCGCTACGGGGCGCCGTTCTACATCGGCAACGACGTGAACGTGGGCGTGCTCGGCGAGCATGCTTACGGCGTGGCGCAGGGCGCTAGAAACGTAGTCGGCTTCTTCGTGGGAACCGGTATGGGCGGAGGGCTCATCCTGAATGGCGAGCTGTTCTGCGGCACCGACTATAAAGGTGCTGAATTTGGCCATATGGTGCTGGTAGACGAAGGGCCGCTGTGCAATTGCGGGCAGCGCGGCTGCCTCGAGGCGCTCTCGAGCAAGCACGGTATGAGCGCCTACGTTCTTGAGCAGGCGGCACGCGGACGCGAAACCGAGATGGCCGGCAAGATCGAGAACGGCGTGTTCAAGAGCAAAGTGCTCAAGAAGGCGCTTGCGCATGGCGATGAGGTTGCAATCGAAGCGGTCAACCGCGCATGCCACTACCTCGCCATAGCTACGGGAAACATGATTAACGCCATCAGCCCCGATATCGTGCTCTACGGCGGCGGCGTAATCGAGGCCGTCGGAGACGTCTTCCTCGAGGAGATCCGCGCCGAGGTCGAGCGCTACTGCATGCCGTCCATTTTCGAGTCCGTGCGCATCGAGCAAGCAGCGCTCGGCGACGACTCGGTGCTCTACGGCGCGCTTTCCCTGATCAAAGGCGACGGAGCGGCGGGCTTGAAGTAATCGGTTTACTTGGATTCAGAAAGGGGAGCGCGGAGCGTCTTCTCGTTGAGGAAGCCCATGTGCTGCGCTTGGCTGATCGTTTCGAGCTGCAACATTGCCTGGTCAAACCCAATGCACAGCACCCCGAAAATAAGGTCGAACACCATGACGTCCAAGAGCGCGTCGTTGGATATGCCCAAATACGAGAAGGCCATGACGAACGACAGCAGGTTGGCGCCCGTCATGGGAGGGGTCGCCACGGCCAAGACCACCGAGAGCATGATCGCCGCAAGAAGCCATGCTTGGTCGACGGGGATTTGTTGCGTATGCGCAGCAAACATCACAAAGACGCAGATGCCAATAGCGCTCGTGGGCATGTAGAGGAACAGCCCCTGCGGAAGGACGGTCTGGGCGAATTCCCCGTTTATCCCCAGCAATCGCTTGCAGGAGTCGGCAAGGTCGTCGACAGTCGAGAAATCGAGCGTCCCTCGCTTGAGCGCATCGAAGAACGGCTTCTTGAGCTTTTTTGCAAGAAGCAATGGGTTCACGCGGAATGACGCAGACGCCACGAGCAAGGTAACCAGGACGATTGCCCCCGACAGTACGGCAGAGAGCGCGAGCGGAAGCCATATCGTCCCGAGCAGCGCGGTATCGTTTGTCCAGATCTTGAGGCAGAGCATGAGTCCCACGAAGAAGGGGACGAGCGTGCAGGCATACTTGGCAACGGTTAGCCCGAGGAGGTTGAGCTGCTGGATGATGGTTTTGAGCTCCCCGATCTTGGATTCCATTGTGGCAAGTATATAGCCAGTGGCGATGGCGATGAGCAAGAGCTGGGGGGTGTTCGCCTCGCTGAAGGGATCGATGAGATTCCCGGGGACGATTTTCAGAATCGTGTCGAGCGCGGTTGTGAGGAATTCCTTGTTGGCAATGGTGGCGCTAACTTCTTTGGGGAAGAAAGGCCAGCAGCAAAGCATGGCCACTATAGTGACGATGAGGCTGATGCCAAAATATCGAGCGACTGTCGTGATTCTTGAGCCACCGAAGTCTGCGATGCGTTTCGTTCCCCATGCAGCCGTGAGCGCAGTGAGGAAGATGATGGGTCCCGATATTGCTTGGAGCAACCTCATCCACATATCGGCGATGGGCTGCAGCACGGCGTTGCTGAACGTCACTTCCACCGTGTCGGGAATGAGCCCGCCGCCCAAAAATCCAATGACGGCCCCCGCGATGAGGGCGATGCAGAGCTTGAGCACCGGATTCCATGACTGTCGGGGCAACGACATGCGCAGCACGTTCGAACCCATGGAATAGGCATATTGAACATGCATGTCGATGAGGGAAAAGAGGGAAGTTGACCAGTCGTCTGGGCTGCCTTCGATTTCGGGTCTGAGCGGATTGAAGCGCTCGCCCTTCACGACGATGCGAAGACGTATGCGTCCATTGTGCCGCTCCAGATAGGCCGAGACCTCGCGCTCCTCTTCGAAGCGGTCGGCCATATTGATGAGCGCTTCTTCAAACAGCAACCGTGTGCGCAGGCGGTCGGTTTTTTCCACCCCGGCACTCGCGAGGCAGTTGACGAGCCATTCGGATGCCTCGTCGATGCTTGTAGGTTTAAGGTCGAATAATCGTGAGCGTTTTTCGAATCTCATCAGAGTCCGTCCCCGTGCTTTTGCCCCATATAGTGCCGCGTGTTCGCAGGTGGGGAGAGAGCTCACAGCGCAGTTCGGATTCCTCACCGTTGTTAGAAAGCATACACGATTGAGCGCGGCGGCGTACCAAAAATTAACAGAGGCCGTGCGGGCGCCCCTGGTGAGGGCGCCCGCACGGCTGGCGGATGAATGGCTGGTGGATGGCCGTGAGGTTTAACGCGAGCGCTAATGCTGGATGAGAATAAAGCGCCGCGGTTGCGGCCCGCGGCGCTTTGCAAATACTAAAGAGAAGCCCGTTAGGCTAAGATTTGCTCTTCCGCTTTGACGGCGGCGACGATTTCTTCCGTGATGGGCGGAAGTTCGTTCTCGGGCTCGATAACGAACGGCTCAAAAAGCGGTTCGCCCTGTTGCGAAAGCTCGACCGTGCCCGTGAGCACATCGACATACTGGTACGACTGGCGTGCCGTGCGGCCGCGCTTGCGGTCCATTTCCATGATGAACAGACGAGGGTGCACCTGGGTGAGCGTGCCATCGCTCTCGATGATCTTGGAGCGGCCCATATTGGCGCGCACGCGCAGCTTCTGGCCGACGTAGGGTTCGAGCGTATCGTGAATAAAATCGATCAATTTAGCTTGCTGAGCTAAGTCCATTCCATAACCTCTTTGCTGATGACGTGACACAAATCCGCACAATAGTATCATGCAGGTCAAGGCATTTTCTACCCTCTACAACAAAACGCGATATCAAGGTCACGTTTTGTCTGCGATAATACATAAAATGGCGATGGACAAAGAGGCCTTGCTCGCCATTGCGTTGGTGCGTGCAACCGGCAAGCGTCGTGCATGCCCTTCGAATGATTCAAATTGACCGAAAGGATAGCCCATGAAGGCTCTTATTCCCGCAGCCGGCCTTGGCACCAGGTTTCTGCCGGCGACGAAAGCCCAGCCCAAAGAGATGCTGCTTGTCGTTGACCGTCCGGCCATCCAGTATGTTGTCGAGGAAGGCTTGGCCAGCGCCGCTGACGAGGTCGTCATCATCAACAGCCGCTCGAAGAAGTCCATCGAGGAGCATTTCGCGCCCGATCCCGAGCTCGTTGCGCTACTGCGCGAGCGCGGCAAAGATTCATATGCCGACGAGGTTGAACGCGTGGGCAATATGAACGTGAGCTACGTGTATCAGGAAGAAGCGCTCGGTTTGGGCCATGCGGTGCGCTGTGCTGCCGAAAAGACGGGCGACGAGCCGTTCTATGTGCTGCTCGGTGATGTGCTGGTGCCTGGCAATGAGATGCTGCCGCGCATGCAGGAGATTTCGGACGCGCATGGCGGCGCGAGCGTCATCGCGGTCATGCCCGTCCCACATGAGGATGTCAAGCGCTTCGGCGTGATTGCCGGCCAGGCTGTTTCTGACGACGTGTGGAAGGTCGATTCGCTTGTCGAGAAGCCCGATCCCGCCGAGGCGCCGTCTAACCTTGCCGTGTTCGGCCGCTATCTGCTGAGCGCGCGCGTGATGGAGCTGCTGGCCGACGTGGAGCCGGGCGTGGGCGGCGAAATCCAGCTCACGGATGCGCTCGATGCCGTGCTCAAAGAGGAAGAAATGTACGCGCTCGTCATCGACCCGGCCGAGGGCTTCGACACGGGCACCATCGAGAGCTGGCTCGAAACCAATAACGCATTGTGGAAGAGGAAGGCAGGCTGCTAGCCCGGACGTTTTGCGGTGGTTGCTGCCGCCCATCAAGCGGGGTCTTCTAATAGAACTATGCTAAGAGCAGGCAAAATAGAGAAAAGTAACGTAGAAGTTACGGCACTTTCCGCAATTTGCACAAATCCCCGTCACATGCAATTCAAAACGGTTTCCTATAATTGCTTCAGCAGGCGGAAGGCTCCCCTCCTTCCAAGCGCAACTGCTTTAGAGCAGTAGCGGTGCCAAGACACCGCATCATCCCCTCCTTAGACGAGGCCCGCTAACCGAGCGGGCCTCATCGCTTTTATGGGACCCATGGGACGAGGTGGGGTTGTGGTTCGGAGTTTTGTCGGCTGCAAGCTCGTCAAATAGAGGGTCATAGCATCCGTGCTCAACTGGCTGCGTTGAATCTGCGCGAACGGTAAGATGTGCCAATGCGTTTCGACCTTATGACTCTGATTGCTTGGGGTCAATGTAGATAGCGGTACGGGAGCAATGCGGGGCGAATTAGATGATGCCTCCGTTGCGCATTGCTTGGGGTATCATTTTTACGAACGTTATGGCGGCTGCGGCAGAAGTTGAAGTTTAAGCAAAAAGAAGGACGATGGCCGAGCTGGCCCAAAGCGTTGGTTTTGGCATTGGGGCTACAGATTGCGTTGCTGACGAAAGCCGCAGAATGGAGGCGGGCATGCCTGATATACAGTTGAGATTTCACAAGGATATGCTGGTGCTTTCGGCGCCGGTGGACACGACGCTGGCGCGTCAGGGCATACATGCAGCGCGCGATAGGCAGTACCTCAACCTTATGGAGCCCGACGTCATGGTCGATGCGTTGCGCCTGGAGGAAATGGCCGGCGCGCAGTGCTTGGTCACGCCGACCGAGGATATAACGAAGGCGCGGTTGGCCCATGTGCGCATGGATGGCGATGCGGCCAAGCTCGCCCATGCGGCGGTCCAGATCGTCGCCGAGCTCAAGCCCCAGCACATCCTGGCCGAAATCGGCCCCTGCGGGCTTCCGCTCGACGCGTCGTCGAAGGCGTCGCTCAACGAGAATCGCGCGCAGTACGCCGATGCGGCGCGGGCGTTCGAGGGCGAGCCGGTCGACGCGCTGTTCCTTAACGGGTTTACGAGCATAAACGACCTGCGCTGTGCGCTCATGGGCGTCAAGCAGGCAAGCGACAAGCCCGTGTTCGCGTCGGTCATCGTGGGCGAGGTCGATTCGCCGGCCGCGCTGCGCGAGTCGGAGGCGGCAGCTGGCGCGGTTGGCGCGGGGCTGGGCGCGACCTCGTCGGATCAGCATGTGCTCGATAGCATCGCTCCTGCAGCCACGTTCGCAGGTTACGAGCTCGTGGAAGACGAGCCGTTCGCTGGCGCGGCGGCGAACAAGGCGCCTATTTCACCTGAGCAATGGCCCGAGGCGGTCGCGCTCATGCAGGATTTGGGCGCGGCGGTTGTTGGGTTCGAAACCGCAGAGCCGGCGTTCAAGGCGGAGGCCTATGCCAGGGAAGCGGCCCGTATAACAGATTTGCCTCTCATGGCGCAATTGCGCGTCACGGTGGACCCGGCCGAGAAGCGTCCTGCGCCGCTCAAGCCGCTGGAGGACATACTGGACTACACGCCCGATACCATGGCGCCGGCCGCCGTGAAGTTCTACGGCGCCGGCGTGCAATTCTTGCGCGCGACCGGGTTGGCGACGCCTTCGTTCACGGGCGCGCTGGCCGCCACGGTCTTTGGGCTGGAGGTGCGTAACTAACGAGGCGAAGGGGGGTTCTGATGTCTGTAGAGCCGAGTCCCGAATACGGTGCCTTGCAGGCCATCGTCGACGACCTGTTCGAAGATATGCCCTATGATTACGAAGTTCGGCGCTTGGACGTCGTCCTTGCTGCCGAGTCGGGGGACTTGCACGACGACCTGCAGGAGGTCGTAACGCTGCTGCCGCCTGGCACCTATACGCGTGTGCGCCTGTGCGACCAGCTCAACTCCATTATCGGTGGGCATGCATGGGGCCAGGTGTACGGGACCGTTGAATAAGTTATTGAGGGTAGCGCGATACCAAGGAACGCTATGGACCAGCTAATTGGCAATATAAGTTCGACGATCAACGGAGATGGCTTGCGTGCCTGGATTGTGGCGCTTGCCATCGTCGCCATTACGGCGGTAGTTAGCCACATCGCCACCAAGCTTATTCGGCGCATTATGCAGGTCGATGGCTTGGCCGTGCCTGCGAGCAGCATCATCGTCAACATTGTGCGCATCGTCATTTGGGCCATCGGAGTGTCGATAATGCTTTCAGCCTGCTTTGGCGTGGACGTCAACGCGTTGGTCGCGGCGCTCGGTGTCGGCGGCATTGCCGTTTCGCTCGGCCTTCAGGACACGATCAAGAACTTCATAGGTGGCTTGCAGGTCACCGTTATGGGCATCGTTCGCCCAGGAGATCACGTTATCGTCGGCGGCATAGAGGGCATCGTCAAAGACGTGTCGTGGCGGCAAACCATCGTCGAGGACGCGGAGCACGTCGTGCACCTTATTCCCAATGCGGTCATCAATGCGACGACGGTCTCGAAGGTTTCACCCGAGCTGCTCGTGTCATCAACCGTTGTCCTTAACACGGACGGGCGCGACATCGACGAGGTCATACGCGAGATGGAGCAACTTGCCACGCGGGCGGTGCGCAAGGTGGCGCCCGTGGCGAAGGACCCGTGGATCCTCGTGACGCAAATCGGCGAGTACGGCATCTGGGCGAAGATGCGTTTCGTGCTAGAGGACGCGGCGAATATGCGCGAGGCGCGGGACGCGGCCCTGAGGGCGATTGCCCCGTATACGCGCAACAATGCCGATACGGTGTTGTTGGATGCAGGGGAAGAAGACTAATGTAGCGCGCCGGCGCGCACTGCGAGCATGCGCCGCTTGCTTGTGGTTTGGAAGCGCGGCTTGCGAATTGCTGGTGGGAAGGACGGGCAACGGCGCCTTCGCGGGCACGTTGCATGCGAAAACCCCGTCCCCGAACCGGAAGGATGAACCCACCCCGAAAGGTGGGTGCTCGCAGCTTGCTGCCTGGCTTTCGCATCAACGGATGCGAATCCCCATTTCACGCGCAATCTAGAGCTCCCTAATGCAAAAATGTCGGTCCACCGCTTAAGTACGGCTTCGAAAACGGGGTCTGCCTTGAGGGTAGCGTATGGCCTGCATAAATTCTAGTCTTGACTTAAAGCTGGACTTAGTGTTTGGGGGCGTGTGGGGTAAGTGCTTGTTTTCAAACAGGTGTTCGCATGGTACTATGGTGGGCATGGATACCTTGTTTATGGAAATTGAAGACGACTCCGTTCGTCCCGATGCGCCGCTTGCTGTGCGCATGCGGCCGCGTACGCTCGACGAGCTTGTGGGCCAAGGCGAGGCTTGCGGTCCGGGTAGTTGGTTGCGCACGGCTATCCAACGCGATGTGCTTACGTCGGTCATACTGTTCGGGCCTGCGGGAACGGGCAAAACGTCCATCGCGCACGTTATCGCCGAGTCGACGAAGGCGGCCTTCGTCGAGGTCTCGGCTATTGGCGGCACGGTCTCGGACTTGCGGCGCGAGATCAAGGATGCAGCCGAGCGGCAGCGCATGGGGCGACGCACCATCCTGTTCGTGGACGAAATTCACCGCTTTAATCGTGCGCAGCAGGATTCGCTTTTGCATGCGGTCGAGAACCGCACGTTGGTGCTGGTGGGCGCGACGACCGAGAACCCGTATTTCGAAGTCAACACCGCATTGCTCTCGCGCTCGCGCGTCGTGGAGCTCAAGAGCCTGACGGATCAAGATATTGCCCAGCTCATCGGCAATGCGCTTGCGGACGAGCGCGGGCTGCGCGGGGAGTACGCGCTCGGCGATGACGCCCTTGAGGCCCTCGTCGTACTGGCAGGAGGCGACGGCCGGGCAGCGCTTACGTCGTTGGAGCTGGCGGCGGGGCTTGTGGACCCGGGGACGCCCGATGCGCCAGCGCTCATCACCCGTGAAGCCGTGAGCTTGGCAAATCCACATCGCAACTTGCCCTACGACAAGAACAAGGATATGCATTACGACATCATATCCGCGTTCATAAAGTCCATGAGGGGAAGCGACCCCGATGCCGTGCTGTACTGGCTTGCCCGCATGATCGAGGGCGGCGAGGACCCTAAGTTCATTGCTCGGCGCATCATGATCTGCGCTTCGGAGGACGTGGGCAACGCCGATCCGCAGGCACTGCTCATTGCTGCCGCTGCTTTCAAGTCAGCTGAGGTCATCGGTTATCCGGAATGCCGCATCAACCTTGCCCAAGCTGCGACCTACGTTGCGACTGCCCCCAAGAGCAACGCGGCCGAGGCGGGGATCGACGCGGCGCTGCGCGAAGTGCGCAACGGGCCCGTGCGACCCGTCCCCAACCATTTGCGCGACCGCCATCGTCCCGGGTCCGAGGACTACGGCGAGTACAAGTACCCGCACGATTACCCGGGCGCCTGGGTCGACCAGCAGTACCTGCCCGATGGCCTGGAACGCGGGGCGTTCTACCACCCGAGCGACCGCGGCTGGGAAGCGTACCGCATCGAGTCGGTTGCCCGCGATCGAGCTCGGCGGCAATAACCGTAGGAAGCCGTCGGCATGAACGCAGGCGTTCAGAGGGCGGGAGATCCGCGTGTTCCCGGAATGAATCATGGGACGTTGCTGGTCCTTATTGCTGAGGGCGGTGTTCATGGTGCAGTAGTCATTCTGCGAAAACGAGCAATGGAAGCGTTCTGCGACTCGATTCATCGAAGTGGGTGCATTGCAGGCCTCATGTCAACAGCGGTTTGCGCGGTGCCGCCGAAAGAGGGGCCGATTCTCGCGCTCGACACGACAGGCGCCTCGTTCCGCTCGTAGTGCGTATGTTCGCGGCGTTTGTTGGCTTTTACGGGTTTCGCCAGCCTGTACGGTGCTATGATAAAGCACTACCGAACAAGGAGGTTTCGATGGATTATTTGATGATGGCGCTTGTGGCTGCCTTTATCTGCGTTGGTATTGCACTCGTGGTCCTGCTCATCTACCTCGTTAGGATGATCAAGTCGATTAACGCGACGATCGACGACGTAAAGACGAAGGTTGAGCCCATGCTCGACAATGCCGGCACTATGACTACCGACCTTGTGCCTGTCGTCAAGAAGGTCGACCCGCTCGTTGACCGCGTGACGCTCACGCTCGACGCTGTCAACCTCGAGATGATGCGCGTTGACGAAATACTCGAAGACATTACGCAGATTACCGATACCGCTTCTTCGGCCACCGCGGCGGTCGACAATATCACGAACGCGCCCATCAAGGCTGTGAACAATGTTGCCACGCGCGTGCGCACGTCGTTCGGTCCCAAGAGCGCAAGCGAAGAGTCCCTTGAGCTTACCGAGAAGCAGGCGTCCGTGGCGCGTGCCCTGGCAGATTACAAGGCTGCCCAGGCGCAGGCCGAAGAAGACGCCCCCAACCTCGAGGGCTTCGAGAAGATCGTCGCAGACGATCCCAAGGAAGCCGATGCTTCCGTTGATGCCGATGCCGTATTCGGCGAGGCCGACGCTGCCGCCAAGGGCGAAGCGTAAAAAACCGCAGCGGCATAGAAAACGCGCATAAGCGATTATGGCACCTGAATTCGACCCGAACCAACGCGACGCCGTACCTTTCGATAAGGCACGGCGTCGTTTGGTTACGGTTTGGACGTGGGTGGGGGCCCTTCTGCTCGCTGGCGTTTGCGTGTACCTTTCGGGAGTTCTGTCAAACGTCATAAGCATTCTTGTTTGGACGACGGTGTTCGTGTTCATACTGCGCGATCCCGTGAATTGGCTCGATAGGCACGGGGTTAACCGCACCATCGGTACCGTTTTGGCGTACATACTGTTCGTCGGGGTGCTCTCGCTCGTCGCGTTTTTTGTATTCTCGCCGAACATCGGAATAAGCGCTCAGTTCAATCAGCTCATATCGGATTTGCCCAGCTATGCAGCTTCATTCCAGGGCTGGGCTAACGACCTGTACAACCAGTATGCCGATTTGCTGCAGAGCCGGCAGGTGCAGCAGTGGGTGTCGGGCGTCCTCGCGTCGTTTAGCGAATGGCTGCAATCGTTTGCGTCGGCAAGCGCCTCGACGGTCGTTACCGCAGGTGCTTCGCTTGCAAATATCGCTATGTGCGTGGGATTTGCCCTCGTTATAGCGTTTTGGATGCTTATCGATTTGCCCAAGCTCGGCCGCGAGGCTTATCGGCTCGTAGGCGAGGAACGCCATGCAGATGCCCGGATGCTGCACTTGACCGTCACGCGCGTCATGGGCGGTTACCTCAAGGCCATGCTCATCCAGTGCGCCATCATCGGTATCGGGTGCGGCGTCATGTTCGCTATCCTGGACGTTCCAAGCCCGGCGGCGCTCGGTACTATCACCGGCTTACTAAACATCATCCCCATCGTGGGCCCCTGGTTGGGCGGCGGCCTTGCGTTTGTGACCAGCGTCGTGGCCAGCCCCCTGACAGGCGTAATCGCCCTCGTGGGCACCGTCGTCATCCAGCAGGTCGTGTACACGTTCGTTTCGCCTAAGATTATGGGTGAGTCGGTCGACATCCATCCCGCCCTCACGTTCCTCGCTTTGATGGCGGGTTCGGGCATCGGCGCAGTTATGGGCGGCCTTATGGGTTCGCTGGTTGGTGCGCTGCTTTCGATTCCTTTGGTGGCGATGGTCAAGTCCGTTTTCGTGTATTACTTCGAAAAGCGTACGGGACGGCGCATCGTTGCCGAGGACGGCGTGTTCTTCAAGGGCTCGGCGCATGACGGCGGCGAAATCGACCCCATAGCCGATGCGACCGCGCCCATGCCGGTTTCCGACGCGACCACGACGGGGCGCATTCCCGTCTTGTCGGATTTTTCGGGAAAGATCCCGTTTGTGGACCTGCCTGGCAGTTCCTCTGAGTCTAGCGGGGAGAAAGGGCTCAGCGTAGGCCCCGACGACGCGTTTGCGGACCATGCCCACGAGCATCCCGCTCACGAGCACCCCGCTCATATGAAATAAAGCCGCATGTGCCTATGCGGTCGCAGCTCGTATCGCATTCGATTTCTGCGTATCGCGTGCGTTTTCCCATTTCACGAGTAAAAGCGCTAGAATAGTGCGAACTGTGAAATTTTAGAGGGAAGGTACCCCATGCACTATATGACCACTGCGGAAATCCGTGAGAAATACCTGCGCTTTTTCGAGGAAAAAGGCTGCAAGCGCCTGCCATCTTCGTCCCTCATTCCCGACGACCCGTCGCTGCTGCTCACGAGCGCCGGCATGGTGCAGTTCAAGCCGTACTTCCTGCACGTGAAGGAGTTCGACCCCGACTACATCGGCGCGACGACCGTGCAGAAGTGCGTGCGCACGAACGACATCGACATCATCGGCACCACGGGGCGCCATCTGAGCTTCTTCGAGATGCTGGGCAACTTCAGCTTCGGCAAGTACTTCAAGAAGGAGATGTGCGCCTGGGCGCTCGAGTTCTCGACCGACGTGCTCGAGCTTCCCATCGAGAAGCTCTACTTCACGGTGTTCGAGGACGACGACGAGACCATTGGCATTTGGAAGGCGCTCGGCATCGACGAGAGCCACATCTCGCGC
>CAMPAJ010000013.1 GCA_946631805.1 uncultured Eggerthellaceae bacterium | reverse complement strand
GCTATAGCCAGAACAACCAACTCCTGTTCGCCGAGGGGCGCTTGAACTACCTCGTTGGCAAATACGGTTCGCTCGTGGGCCCGTCGTTCGTGGCCATGTACAACGCGATAACGGGACATGCGCAGGCGTTTCGTGATAATGGAAAGGCGTTCAAGATCGTTCAGAACTTCTGGTCGTCGTCGAGCGAAGAAGACTTCAACGAGAAGTACGAAGTCGCCTCGAACATTACTCAGCCAGCGTTCAACTACGAGGATTTGTATTCCATCTGCTGTGCTTATACGCCCGAAGCAACGTTTGAAGATTTGCGCGATTTGGCGAGCAAGGCGTCGTTCGAAGATGCTAAGGCACGCCGAGGAGTTGCATAGCGCCTGGCATACTACGTGCCCCACCCATACCGGTAGATTGCTTGCTCCAATCTACCTTTCTTGCAAGCGCAGCCCGTATCCTCCCTTCCCGCGGGCTGCGCTTCTTTTATGCATACAAGACGAAACGGGGCCCATAGCGGCAAGAACGTCGTTAAACAACGCTCTCGCAGATTAGGTTTCTTGGGTTGTTAACACTGGCGTTTAACGCCATGCTCCTGATCGGGGTTGCCAGGGCTGAACGGTAACGTTCTAGGCGCGTTTCGCGGCAAAATCAGGCTTGTCGATGCAGTGGCTCAAGAAATAGTAGGCCATGAGCATCAGGCCGGCTGCCGCCCAAGTAAACGGGTACACGGCGGCGATGGAGCGTATGCCGCCGAACGTGTTTACGAAGAAGAACAGCAGCACGAGGCGCAAACCGCACATATTGCCAAGGATGATGGCCATCGGTTGCCACGAGCGGCCCGATCCGCGGGCGGCATTGCTGAACGCCTCGATGAATACGTAGAAGAAATAGAACGGATAAGTGGTCTGCATGACCGCTACGCCGGCTTGGATGGCGGTGGGATCGTTCGTGAACAGGCTGAACGCTTGCGGTGCGAAGACGAGGAACAATGCTGCGACGGCTATGGCTGCGCCGAGTCCCATGCCTATGGAGATACGCAGACCCTTGCGAGCGCGATCGGGCTGCTCCGCTGCCAAATTGTGGCTCACGAACACCATGACAGTCTGTCCGATGGCTACGATGGGGTTGTATATAAAGTTCTCGAGCTGGAAGTAATAGGCAAATGCTGCGATTTCCTCGACGCTGAGCAGGTTGATTTGCGATTGGATGATAAGGTTCGACAACGTGATGGACATCATCTGGATGCCTGCAGGCACGCCGATCTTCAGGATTTTAGAGAGCATGGTCCCGTCGAACCGAATCTTCGATGGCCTAAGACGATGCGTGTCGTCGAGTTTGAGCAGGTAACGCAGCGCGCAGATCGCGCAAAGGAACTGGGCGCATACCGTTGCGATGGCAGGTCCTATGAGCCCAAGTCCCATGATGTTGACGAGCAGGATGTTGACTCCGAGGTTGACCAGGCCGCCGAAGAGCTGGTAGTACATGGGCGATTTTGAATTGCCGAGCGCGCGGATAACGCCGGCAAACAGGTTGTACATGACCATGGGCATGGCGCTTATGAAGAACACGCGCAGGTACAGCACGGCGTCGTCGAAAATGGAGGCCGGCGTTTGCAGCCAAGCGAGGAAAAGAGGCGAGCACACGATGCCTACGACCAGGAGCGCGAAGCCGCCTATGATGGCAAGTGCGGCCGTGGTGTGCAAAGCCTTGGAGTAATCAGCGTGATCGTTTTGCACGAAATGGCGCGATACGATGACGCTCGCGCCCACGCCGAGCCCGTTGAAGAAGTTCACGAGGCACGCAACAAGCAGGCCACTTGCGGCGATGGCCGCCGAAGCGCTCGTTCCGATGAACTGGCCGGCGAATATCTGGTTGACGAAGTTGTACAGGAGCTGCACGAGGCTTGCAAGCAGCAGGGGTACGGCAAACGAGAGAATCTGCTTCCAGATTGTCCCGCTGGTGAGTTCGCGAGTTGATTGTGCCACGTCAGGTATTCCTTCTGTTACGGGAATGGTGTTTGGGGAGGGCTAGACAGAAGAATCGCAATGAAGGGCGGCAAGGATTAGGCGAGACACGCTTTGCCGCCCTTCATTGCGATAGGCTAACACAACTTTCGCAATGGTAGCCAAGTGAGGCGCCATTGCGAAAGCGTTCAATCGAATACTATGTGCAGTGGTCGATTCACCCCGATGAACAGGCTGCGCGAATCGACCCGAGCAAGTTTGCTCGCTTAGACGAGGACCTCGCAGTCGGGCTCGATGTCGGCGAACAGCTTGACGGACTGCTTGAGGGCGGCGTCGAACTTGTCGTCCTCGGCGTCGAGCGTGAACTTGTAGGTCATGGCGTTGACCGAGGCGCTGTTTACGCCGTCGAGCTTCTCGACAGCGTCCTTGATCTTGCCAGCACAGTTGGCGCAGAGCTCGCCGTCCAGTTTGTATACCTTGCGCATAATCTGTTCCTTTCAATTAAGTTATGAGCACTTGTTCATATGTTCAAATGAATCATAGGGCATGGACGAGATTTCGTCAAGGGGTTATTTTGACGTTATATGCTAAACTCCCCCTCAGCAAGGGCTGGTCATGCGCTTGCTGCGAATGGGCGTCAGGGACGTTCGGCGATTTGTTCGGCTCAATGCCAACTGCGGCTTTGCGTGGAGTTTTAGTTGGTGGGCTTACGAACACTGATTAGTTTGTGCAAAAGAACAATCGCCATTTAGGTAAAATCGCCCTATAGTGGCGCATTGTAGGGACAGTACGAGAAGGGGGTCACGATGCCCGAAACCGAAAGCACCAGGCAGCCGCTCGAAGAGGCGGTATACGATTATCGCAAAAAGCATCCAGGCGCTCTACCCGATTACGATGCCAAGTTCATTTTGGACATCCTCAATCACTCGAACAGCGCTAGCAATATTCGCGTTGCCATCAATCCCGTCGTCGATGGACTGTGGGTCAAAGACGCTCGCTTCTTCGGCATCACGGGCGTGTACGTTTCGGATGACCACAAGCTCATCTTCAAGGTGCACCGCGACAAGAAGACGTTCAATGCCGAGGAGCTGACCGATCGCATTAACAAGGCCATGAAGAGCCGTCCGTACAAGCACATTCCTGTTGGGTTTGAGTACAACGAAGAAATCCACAAGCTAACCGACATGTATGGACATTCGCTCGTCAACGAGATGTGGGCAGGACTTCCCTTCGACATCATCTTGGCCGAGACGACGCCCGATGTGAGCAAGTACGCTCAAACGTCTGGGACGGCCGAGGAGCAGCAGGCGTAGTTGGCCATTTCCATAAAGGTTTTCTGGTTACGGCAGCGGGTAGAATCCGCTGCCGTTCTCTTTTTGCAAGCGGCGCAGATGGGCTTGTTGGCGTTTAGACGGCATAAAGCCGTCGCGGCGATTTGCGCTATGGAACGCCTTCGTTCGCTCTTTCGACCGCTTCGGCAAAGTTGGTCTTATCGCCTGGCAGCTATAATCGCTTTATTTGAGGTATCATGGACACAATCGGGGTGTGTATGGTGCGCCTTATCTGCGGTGGCGTATTTCTGCGATTTGCATTACCCCTCCAAATGGGAGCTTGGTGATGGCTCCGCGCGTTTGCGCGATTCTGCATCTATCACGTTTCTTGCCCGCAATGCGTCGGGTTTTATTTCGCGCGCCTCGCGGGACTGGTGGTCGGCGATGGCTTTCTTGAGAGAGGAATCGATATGGCAGTGGACCGTCATGAACTATGGGGAAATTTGGGCATGGACCTCGAGACGCACGACCAGCTGTGCGCCGTTTTGCCTCAGGCGTTCGGGGATGTGTACTTATCGCAGGAAAACCGTCCAGAAGGTATGGCCTTCTGGGATATGGTTGTGGCTGATGTGCACGGTATTCGCCCACAGGAACTTGTTGACGAGCAGGCGAAAGGCCGCAAAGTATTCGGCACGTTTTGCACGTACGTTCCCGACGAGGTCGTAATCGCCGGTGATGGCATCGTGACCGGGCTGTGCGGCGGCTCGCAGTTTTGGGTTCCCGATGGCGAGAAGTACCTGCCTGCCGACATGTGCCCCCTCATCAAGGCGTCGCTCGGCGCCCGCATGGGCAAAACGTGCCCGTTCTTCCGCATCGTCGACCAGATCGTGGGCGAGACCACGTGCGATGGCAAGAAGAAGATGTACGAGATCATGGCCGAAGACGTGCCGATGCACATCATGAACCTGCCCAACATGAAGCGCCCGCAGGACGTCAAGGCTTTCGCAGACGAGATCGCCCTGTTCAAGGCTAATGTCGAAGAGGTTACCGGCAACGAGATTACGGCCGAGAAACTCGCCGAGGCCATCAAGGTCATCAACGAACGCCGCCGCGCCCTCGCGCGCGTGTACGAGACGCGTAAGAACTCCGACGTGATTCCCATCAGCGGAACCGATGCGCTGCTCATGATGCAGATCGCGTTCTTCGACGACCCGGTACGCTGTGCGCAGATGGCCAACAAGCTCGCAGACGAACTCGAGCAGCGCCTGGCCGACGGCGTGAGCGTGTTCCCGGCTGGCACGAAACGCATCCTGCTCACGGGCACGCCGCTTGCCATTCCCAACTGGAAGCTGCACCACATCATCGAGACCTCCGGCGCCGCCATCGTCTGCGAAGAGAACTGCACCGGCACGAAATTCTTCACGAACCTCGTGGACGAGACCCAGACCACACTTGAGGGCATGTACCAGGCGCTGGCCGAGCGCTACATGAAGATCAACTGCGCGTGTTTCACGCCGAACAAGGCGCGTATCGACGAGGTGCTCACGCTTGCCAAGGAGTACAACGTCGACGGCGTCATCAACACGAACCTCAAGTTCTGCACGACGTTCAAGACCGAGGCTCCGGCGCTCGAGAAGGCGCTCGAGGATGCCGGCATCCCCGTTTTGGACATCGAGACCGATTACACCGACAACGATGCCGGCCAGCTGCGCACCCGCGTCGAGGCCTTCGTCGAGATGCTCGGGTAGTCTTTTGGCTTTGGGGCGATGGGCTGGTGGGGTCGCCCGCGTAGCCCATCGATCAACTTGAGGCAAAAGTTACCGACGATAGAAATCCGATTTGCTTTGTTGAGTCAAAATACCTGTTCAGAAATTATGAGCAGTCTGCATAGCGTCTATAGTCGGTAATTTGCCGCTCTATTGGGAAAGTTCGGAAGGTTTTAGAAGTATGGAGCTGGGTGAGCGCATACGGCGGGCTCGGTTAGAAAACCCAGATGTTCGCATTGATTGCTACGTGCTGTTTGGGAGCCACACCGATGCGATGGAGCTGTATGAGCTTGCGCGTGCGGCTGGCTTGGGCGCGCGTGTTTCTGCGACGCCGCGGCAGGCGCGTTCCTCCTGCGGCGTTTCGCTGCTCGTGAACTGCGATGAAGCCGAGCCAATCGAGCGTATCGCGATTGATGCAGGCGTGCCGTTCGAGGACATAGTCCCGCTTCCGAATCAGATCAATCCTCATCGGGATGTATATTGCTAGCATGAGAACCCGCCGATTGCTTTGTCGCCTTGCGTAAAAGGCCACGGCATTCTGCAGACTGCCTAAGAGAAAGAAGGAAGACATGGATCTGACCGTCGACGCTTTGGGCGACAAGTGCCCGGTTCCCGTTGTCAAGGCCAAGAAGGCCCTCGCCACCATCGACGAAGGCACGCTCGAGATGCTCGTAGACAACGAGACCTCGGTAAAGAACCTGACGAGCTTTGCGAAATCGCAGAAGTGCGAGGTTTCGTCCGAGCAGCTTGGCGATGAAAAGTACAGCGTCAAGATCGTCAAGACCGAATCCAGCGTAGCTGCCGTCCCGGCAGAGGGTGGTGCGGGGATAGGGTCGCGCGTCGTGGTCGTCCCTTCGCCGGTAATGGGACATGGCGATGACGTGCTGGGCGAAACGCTCATCAAGGCCTTCATCTTCGCTTTGACGCAGCAGGACGAGTTGCCCGATAGCATCTTGTTCTACAACGGCGGCGTGAAGCTCACGTGCGAAGGGTCTGCGGTACTTGACGACCTGAACAAGCTTGCCGATGCTGGCGTCGAGATCTTCTCGTGCGGTACGTGCCTCAAGCACTACGGACTTGAGGAGAAGCTTGCTGTGGGTGAAGTGACGAACATGTACGTGATTGTTGAGAAGCAGCTGCAGGCTGGGGTTGTTGTGCGGCCGTAAGGGGTTAAGGTGCATTCCGTCCCACCGCCCCGCGAGCTCGGGGTGGTGGGCCTTTCGCTTGGCTTCGGCTAACAGATGTGGATGACAGGAACAGTGCCTGCAGAATCGCTCAAGACCCACCACCCCGAGCTCGCGGGGCTTCGTTGTTCCGATTGTGGGTTGCTGGTGATGGTGATGGGAAGGTGGCGTCGATGGGAAAACCGGGTGCGTATGTAACGGTGCCGCGATGCGAGCATGGTGTTCGCGCTGCGGACGAAGCCCTTCGGGATTTTGACGACATTGTCGTGGACCTTTCTCCCGAAAAGCAGCGTGAACAAGCCGGCAGGTGCATGAACTGCGGTGTTCCGTTTTGCCAGAGCGGGATGGCGTTCAACGGTGCGCGGCGGCCGACCGGATGCCCGCTGCATAACCTCATACCCGAGACGAACGATCTGCTGTACCGGGGTCGCATGGACGACGCGGTAGCCCGGTTGGCGCTCACGAACCCGTTTCCGGAATTTACGGGGCGCGTTTGCCCGGCGCCGTGCGAAACGGCGTGTAACCTGGGGCAGCATGACGATGCCGTAACCATACACGATAACGAGCGGGCGCTTTCGGATTATGCGTGGGAGCAGGGGGTAAGTCCCCTCACGCCTCCCGCATCGGATGCGCCGCTCGTGAGTGTGGTGGGGTCGGGGCCTGCTGGCCTTGCGGCGGCGTGGGAGTTGGCGCGGCGCGGTGCGAGGGTGCGCGTGTTCGAGCGTGACGAGCGCCCTGGCGGTCTGCTGATGTACGGCATTCCTAACATGAAGCTGCCGAAAGAAGTCGTCGAGCGCCGCTGCACCCTTATGGAGCAGAGCGGAATCGAGTTCCGTTGCGGCGTAGACGCCGTGCAACATGCCGACCAGATAGCTGCGGATTCCGCTGCCGTCGTCTTGGCGTGCGGCGCGCGGGAGCCGCGGGCCGTCGATGTGCCCGGCATCGATTTGCAAGGCGTTCACTACGCCCTCGATTATCTGGCAGAGGCAACGCGCGCCTTGCTCGAGGGCCGCGCGCCAGCGATATCGGCCGAGGCTAAAGACGTGGCCGTCATCGGAGGCGGCGACACGGGCGTCGACTGCGTGGCCACCGCCCTGCGGCAAGGCGCCCGCACCGTACGCCAAATCGTCCGGGCGGCCCGTCCTGCCGACAGCGGTGACCCTTCCGCTACATGGCCCGCGCCTTGCCAGACGTATACGCAGGCCTACGGTCAACGCGAAGCTCAGGATGTGATGGGCGCCGACCCTCGTCTGTGGTCAACCGATACCGTCGGGTTTGCCGACGACGGCCAGGGCAACGTGGCGGCTGTTTGCGTGAGCGGTCGCGGAGCGGACGGCTCGCAAGCGCGCGGTTCGCGTACGTGCGTTGAGACAGGGGAACAGCTGCCCGCCCAGCTCGTGCTCATAGCCAAGGGATTCGTGGGTCCCGAGCAATCCGTCGTCGAGGTTTTCTCCAAGTTCAATAACGTGTATGTCGCCGGCGACGCTCGCCTGGGTTCGACTTTGGTCGCAACGGCCATGGCCGATGCGATCGGCGTGGCCGCCCGAGTTGCGCGCGATGTGCTCGCATGAGCGTTGGACTTGCAATTACCCGGTTAACGCAATCGTAAGGAGCGTGCGGTGAAGTTTACGAAAATGCATGGCATAGGCAACGACTACGTGTACGTGAACTGCTTCGAAGAAACGGTCGAGGACCCTTCGAACCTCGCGCGCATGGTGAGCGACCGCCATTTCGGCATAGGATCCGATGGGCTCATCCTCATACGGCCCTCCGTGCAGGCGGATTTCTTCATGGAGATGTTCAATGCCGATGGGAGCCGCTCCGAGATGTGCGGCAACGGCATCCGCTGCGTTGGCAAGTACGTATACGACCACGGGCTGACCGACAAGACCGAAATCGACGTGAACACGCTCGCCGGCGTAAAGCACCTGAAGCTTCATGTGGAAGACGGGACCGTGACTTCCGTTACGGTCGACATGGGGGCGCCCGAACTCGATCCTTCTAAAATTCCCGTAAACATCGAGGAGCGCGCAGCCGTTGACGTGCCCATTGAAGTGGCGGGCCGGTCGTTTGCCATGACGTGCGTTTCGATGGGAAATCCGCATGCCGTCGTGTTCGTCGATGATGTGGAGTCGTTCCCCATTGACGACATAGGGCCGCATTTCGAATTCCATCCCGTGTTTCCCAAACGCACCAACGTCGAGTTCGTGCACGTGCTCGACCGAGGCGAGGGAAGGATGCGCGTATGGGAGCGCGGCACGGGCGAGACGCTCGCGTGCGGCACGGGCGCGTGCGCAACGGTGGTCGCCTGCACCCTCAACGGAATGTCCGATGGCGAGATGACGCTTCACCTTCTTGGTGGTGACCTGCATATACGGTGGGACCGCAACGCGAACCGCGTATTCATGACCGGGCCTGCCCAATCGGTGTTCGAGGGCGTGTTCGATGCGAGCGCCTGCCCTCCCGACGATCCGCCCCACGTGATGGATCCCGAATGGTAGCGGATGTGCGAGCGGAAACCAGGTGGAAGGCGCGTTGGGTGCGTTCTGCCCAGGCCCGGAAATGAGTCGCAGACACGTTCTCCCGACTCATTGGATAGTAGAAAGGGATATACATGTTCAAAGCAAACGAGGCCTATTTGAAGCTGCCGGGGAACTACCTGTTTTCTGAGATCGCGGAGCGGATCTCTGCCTATTGCGCAGCTCATCCCAACAAGGCCGCCGATATCGTGCGGTTGGGGATCGGCGACGTGACGCAGCCCCTTGCGCCTTCGGTCGTCGAGGCGCTTCATGCAGCCGTTGACGAGATGGGCGATGCGCAAACGTTTCGCGGGTACGCGCCCGACCTCGGCTACGATTTCCTGCGCGAGGCGATCGCCCTGAACGACTTTGCCTCCCGGGGCGCCGAAGTGCACCCCGACGAGGTGTTCGTCAGCGATGGCGCAAAATCGGATTCTGCCAATATCCAGGAGATATTCAGCGCAGATGCGCGCATTGCCGTATGCGATCCGGTGTATCCGGTATACGTGGACTCCAACGTGATGGCAGGCCGTACGGGCGCGTATTCTTCCGAATCGGGCTTGTGGAGCGACGTCGTCTACATGCCCTGCACGGCAGAAAACGGTTTCGCGCCCGAGCCGCCGGGTCCCGGCGTAGAGGCCGATTTGATTTACCTGTGCTTCCCCAACAATCCGACTGGCGCGGCTATAGACAAGCATCGCCTGCAGTTGTGGGTGGATTACGCTAACGAGCATGGTTCGGTCATCGTCTACGATGCGGCGTACGAGGCGTATATCTCCGATGCTTCGCTTCCGCATTCCATATACGAATGCGATGGGGCGCGCACCTGCGCCATCGAGATCCGCAGCTTCTCGAAAAACGCCGGTTTCACGGGATTGCGCCTTGGGTACACGGTGGTGTCATCGGAGCTGAAGGACGCCGCGGGCGTTTCGCTGCATGACTTGTGGGCGCGTCGGCACGGCACGAAGTTCAATGGCGCGCCGTACATCGTCCAACGTGCGGGCGAGGCGGTTTACAGCGAACGGGGGCGGCGCGAGACGGCCGAGCAGATAGCTTTCTATATGGAAAACGCGCGCATCATCCGAGAGGGCCTGCGCGATGCCGGCTACCAGGTGTTCGGCGGCGTGAACGCGCCCTACCTGTGGCTGAAGACGCCTGACGAGCAAAGCTCGTGGGATTTCTTCGATACGCTGCTCGAATCCGTGCAGGTGGTCGGCACGCCTGGTTCCGGTTTCGGCCCGAGCGGCGAGGGCTACTTCCGCCTGACCGCCTTCGGCACCCGCGAATCGGCCGAAGAGGCCGTACGTCGCATAGCCGCGCTTTAGGGAGCGTGGCCCGTCGCGCTGGGAACGTGCCGGCGGCATGATTGCCTATGGGCTAGAGCGTGCCGCAAAGGGGCCGCTGAAGCAGCATGGCGCCTAACGAGTCGGGAGAACGAGTCGCAGATACGTTCTCCCGACTCGTTCGCTTACAAGCGTGTGGGGTAGTCGCCGGTGAAGCAGGCATCGCAAAACCCGTCATGGTTCGCATGGATGGCTTCGCGCAACCCATCGAGGGTTATGAACGCAAGCGAATCGCAGCCGATGAAAGAGCATACGTCGTCGTGGGACATGTTTGCCGATATGAGCTGCTCGCGCGTGTCGGTGTCGATGCCGTAGTAGCACGGCCACAGTATCTCGGGGCTCACGATGCGCAAATGCACTTCGGCGGCGCCAGCTGCGCGCAGCATGGCGACGAGCATCTTCGAGGTGTTGCCCCGTACGATGGAGTCATCGATTACCACAAGGCGCTTGCCGCTTATGAGCGAGGGGAGCGGGTTGAGCTTTATGCGGATGCCCATCTGGCGCATTTCCTGCGTGGGCTGGATGAACGTGCGTCCAACATAGCGGTTCTTCACGATGGCGTCGGCGTAGGGAATGCCGCTTTCCTCGGCAAATCCCAATGCGGGCGGCATGCCCGAGTCCGGTACGCCGAGGACCAGGTCGGCATCGGCCGGCGCCTGACGTGCCAGAATCCGGCCCATGCGGCGCCGTGCGTCGTACACGACCTCCCCATCGAGCACGCTGTCGGGCCGGGCGAAATACACGTACTCGAAAATGCAGCTCGCGCGCCGTGCCGGCACGGCGCCCTGCTCGGACTCGAGGCCCGACGAGCTTATCTTCACGATCTCGCCCGGTTCGATGTCGCGCACGAATTCGGCGCCGATGGCATCGAGCCCGCACGTCTCGCTGGCCACCGCCCAGCCGCGATTGCGGGGGAGCTTGCCCAACGAGAGGGGGCGGATGCCGTTCGGGTCGCGAAACGCGTACAGCGCAGTTGCCGTTACCAAAACGATTGCGTAGGCGCCGTGCAGCTGCTGCATCATCAATCGGATGCCGCTGCGAATGTGCCCCGTGCGGCGGGTGTCCACGCCGATCGTGCGGGCAGCTACCTCGCTGTCGGTGTGCCCGTATAGCTGCACCCCTTCGTTTGCCAGCCATGCCCGCTGCGGCTTCGTGTCGACGAGCGTGCCGTTGTGCGCGAGCGCGATGATCTCGTCATCGATGGCCGACACATGCGGCTGAGCCGCCGTCCAGCCACCGCCGCCGCTCGTGGAATAGCGCGTATGCCCTATGGCGACGTCTCCCGGTAGGTACGACAAGGCCTCTTCGTCGAACACCTGGTCAACGAGTCCCAAGTCCTTGTGAATCAGAACCGTCTCGCCATCACCGACCGCGATGCCGGCGCTTTCCTGGCCACGATGCTGCAGGGCCTGCAGGCCGAAGCAGGTAAGACGCGCCACGTCTTCGCCCGGCGCGTACACGCCGAATACGGCGCATGCTTCCTCGGGGTGGTCGGGCTTTTCGATGGAAACTGTACGTGCGGACATGTGAACCCTTCTTTCTGACGGCCAAGAAGCAGGTAGGAAAAGCGTGCCTTGGACGAGTTACGACGAGCGGGGCGAGCTGGGAAAGCGAATGAGCCGGAGATACGTTCTCCCGACACGCCCCTTCTCCCAACTCGTCTAATCGAGCCTAGATCGCTGCGTCGCCGCGCTCGCGTGTGCGGATGCGCACGACGTCCTCGACGGGGCTGACGAAGACCTTTCCGTCGCCCACCTCGCCAGTTGCGGCAGTGGTGCAAATCAAGTCAACGAGAGCGTTAACTGCGTCGTCGGCCACGACGAGCTCGAACTTCACTTTTGGCACCATGTTCAACAGCACCTCCGTGCCTCGGAAATACTCCGACCACCCATGCTGGTTGCCGCAACCCATTACCTGGGCGATGGTCATGCCCGACACATCAGCTGCAAAGAGCGCCTCTTTTAGCGGTTCCATTTTTTCGGGTCGTATGATAGCGATGATTCTCTTCATGCCAGAGCCTCCTTAGTTTCGCGCCGGACGGCCGCAATTCCCTTCATGCCGGCCTCCCTTAGTCCAGGGCCGTACGATGGCGACGAACCCTTTCATGCCAGAACTCCCTTAATCCATGCCCAGATACGCGGGGTAGGCGCTTTCGCCGTGGCTCGCGACATCCAGCCCGATGGCCTCGTCTTCGGTGCTGACGTGCAGGTCGCCGCCGAATATCGCCCTAACTGCAAATCCTATGACGAGCCCGCCGGCTACGACGAAAACAAGCGTGACCACGATGCCCAGGGCCTGGGCGACAAGGAGCGTCGGATCCCCCGTGTACACAAGGCCGCCGAAATCGGTCCACGACAGTTCCGGCACGCAGAACACGCCGGTAAGAAGGCCGCCGACCACGCCGCCAACCGAGTGGCACCCAAAGGCGTCGAGCGCATCGTCATAGCCGATTTTGCGCTTGGCGAAGCTGATGGCGAAGAAACAGCAAGGAGCAGTCAGCAATCCCATGACGATCGCCGCCCAGGGCTCCACGAAGCCGGCCCCGGGGGTTATGGCGACCAGGCCGGCCACGAGTCCCGTGCAGGCACCCACGAGCGTGGGCTTTCCAACCCTCATGCGCTCGACGAGCATCCACGAAACCATACCCGCCGCCGATGCCGCGATGGTGTTCAGCAGCGCAAGCGCGGCTACTCCGTCTGCGGCGAACTGCGAGCCCGCGTTGAAACCGAACCAGCCGAACCACAGGAGCGTGGCGCCCAAGACGACGAAGGGCACGTTGTGGGCGCGGTAGCTCATGACGCCGAAACCACGTCGTTTGCCGAGCAGCAGGCACAAGACGAGTCCCGTCACGCCCGAGCTTATGTGCACGACGTCGCCGCCTGCAAAGTCGAGCGCCCCGATCATGTCGCCGATGAGCGAGCCCTCGCCGCCCCAGACCATGTGCGCGAGCGGCGCATAGACGATGGGAACCCAAAGCGCGATGAACAGCATGACCGCCCCGAACTTGCAGCGCCCAGCCACCGCGCCCGTGATGATGGCGCATGTGATCATGGCGAAAGCCATTTGGAAGCCGATGTCGATGATGGCCGGATACGTCGTTCCTTCGGGTACGTTTCGAGCTTCGGAAAGCATGTCGCCCGTTGCCAACAAGCACCCCATCTGGTCGAATCCGCCGAAGAATGGAATAGAGCCGTCGCCGCCGTAGGCGAATGACCACCCGCAAACGATCCACATCACGCCGACCACGCCGATAATCGCCATGACCATCGCCATGGTGTTCACGACGTTCTTGCGTCGCGACAGCCCTCCGTAGAAAAAGGAGAGGCCTGGCGTCATGAGGGCTACCAGCATGGTGCATATGATCATGAACGCCGTCGAACCTGTGTCGTACATGGAAACCACCTTCCTTTCGAAATGTCGTACGAGATACGTATGATTTTCGGAAGGTGGAGTTGCAGAATTGTTTCGAGTCCCAACTAGAAACGCCAGGTTAATGCCGTTGAAACCCCCTGTTAACAAGGTGAAACACCCCGTTAACGCTTGAGCTGCGATTGCGAGGCGGCCAGAATGAGCCGGGCTAAACGAGCCGCAGATGCGTTTTCCCGACTCATGCGCGAGCCGCGATTGCAGAGCGGGCCGGAATGAGTCGGGTTGGTAGCCGATTGGTAGCCGGTCGGCCAAAGAGATGGCCGCCAACGCATGCGCTGGCGGCCGTTGAGAGCAGGCTGGCAATAAGCCATTAGCGGTAACCCGTTGGCGGTAAGCCGCTGGGAGTAGGTTACTAGCAGTAGAACAGGATCTTGTTGTAGGTGGGCAGGGGCCATGCTTCGGTGGAAACGATGCCTTCCATGGCGTCGCAGGCACTGCGCAAGCGTTCCATTGCGGCGAGCACCTCATCGTGGTACGTGCGGGCCTTCTCGAGCGGCTCGGTTGCGTTTTGCGCATCGGCGAGCGCGGCGTCCAAGACGTCGAGCACCTCGGAGATTTCGTTGGCTCCCTCGTTGAGCTTCTGGAGCAACTTGTGGTCTGCTGCTGGCACCAGGTCGGGGTTGGCCTGCTTCTTCGCATTGATCGTGGACGCGATTTGCTCTGCGTAGGCGCTCACGGCCGGGGCTATCTTGCGCTTGGTCATGTGGCTCATCGTCTGCCCCTCGATGTTGATGAGCTTCGAGTACGTGTCGAGCTTGACCTCGTAGCGGCTGTGGTTCTCGATTTCGTTGAGCACGCCGAACTCCTCGAACAGGGCGATGTTCTTGGGGTCGAGCTTGTGCGGCGCGGCATCGACG
>CAMPAJ010000012.1 GCA_946631805.1 uncultured Eggerthellaceae bacterium | reverse complement strand
AGCCTTACGTACTAGAACATGTGTGATTGGAATTCGACCCCAATCACGCATTCGACCAGCCGCAGCGAATCGCTGCGGCTGGGCGCACAAGTTCAAGGAGGCGCGCCATGCTCGTGAAGTTCTTCGCCACATACCGCCAAATCGCTGGCTGCAAATCATGCGACGTTCCTGCGCCAGGGAACGTTCTCGCACTGATGGAGTTGCTTTCCGAGCGCTGGCCCCAATTCCGTGAACTCGTCTTGAACGAGGACGGCACCGATAAAGGCGATGACGTCATCATCATGGTCAATGGACGCCATATCGATCATCTTGATGGTGTGGCAACCAAGCTGACCGAGGACGATTACGTCGCCGTCACGCCGTTGGTTGCCGGTGGGTAATGAGCGTGAACAGGGGACGGAGGAGCGTTCACGCTCATTTCGATCGGCCACGAGCTGCGGCAGAAAGCGTGAACGCTCCTCCGTCCCCTGTTCACGCGCACAAGAAACGAGGTTCATATGACCGAAGTCAATCAAGCCTCGAAGATCAAGGAAATCATCGAGGCGTATCCTGCTGACCAGCGATTTGCGCTGGCGGCTATGCAGGACATGCAGCATGCATTCAACTACATCCCCGAAGAGGGCTTGGCGGAACTTGCCAAGTACCTCGGATGTCCCGAAGCTCAGCTGTATTCCATGGCCACATTCTATAAAGCGCTATCGCTGACGCCGAAAGGCGACCATATCGTCAAGATCTGCAACGGCACTGCTTGCCACCTGCGCGGCGCCATGAACCTGGCAACCGAGCTCAAGCGCAATCTGGGCATCGACCCCGGAGAGACGACCGAAGACGGCACGTTCTCGGTCGAGCTCGTAAACTGCCTGGGCTCGTGCGCGTTGGCGCCCGTCATGGTCGTCGACGGCACGTACCACAACAAGCTACGCGTCGAGCAAATTCCAAACATCATCGAAAGCTATGCCGCGCAAACTGCCGAGGAGGTGTGCGCCGATGCTTAAGAACATCTTTGCATCATTGGGGACACACCCTTCATATGATGTGTATGTCCCCAGCCATGACGAGGGGGTGACCTCGCATGATTAATGGAACCGAGAACATCCTCGTCTGCTGCGGCACCGGCTGCATCGCCAACGGCGCGCTCGGCGTGGCAGACGCCATCGAAGCCGAGCTGGCTGCACGCGGACTTTCCGATGATGTGCAGGTGAAGGTCACGCGCACGGGCTGCTCGGGCGAATGCGAACAGGGCCCTATCGTCCGCTTCATGCCACGCGACCTGATGTACTATCGCGTAAAAGACCGCGACGCCGCGGCGATTGTCGATTCGCTCGAAGGCGAGCCCGTGAAGAAGCTGCTGTTCAAAAAGGACGGCCAGACGTACGAGCACATGGACGATAACCCGTTCTACGCACTCCAGCACAAGGTCGTGCTCAAGGACGTCGGCATCATCGACCCGCTCGACATCAACGAGTACATCGCCCGCGGCGGCTACGAGGGCCTGAAGAAAGCCCTCGACATGACTCCCGACGAGATCATCACCGAAGTTGAGAAATCCGGCCTGCGCGGCAAAGGCGGCGCCGGCTTCCCCACCGGACGCAAATGGCGTACTGCCGCCAGTTACGACGTCTTCCCGAAATATATCGTCTGCAACGGCGACGAGGGCGACCCTGGCGCCTTCATGGACGGCTCCACGATGGAGGGCTCACCGCATGCCGTGATCGAAGGCATGATCATAGGCGCGCTGGCCATCGGGGCCGAAGAGGGCGTGCTCTACATCCGCGACGAGTACGCGCTCGCACGCGACCACATTCAGCACGCCATCGACGACGCGTATGCAGCCGGAATCCTCGGCGAGCACATCATGGGCACCGACCACAAGCTCGACCTTTCCATCGTTCGCGGTGGCGGCGCATTCGTCTGCGGCGAATCGACGGCGCTCATGGCATCCATCGAGGGCCGCGTGGGCGAGCCGCGCGCCAAGTACATCCGAAGCGTGCAGCGCGGCTTGTTCGACCACCCCACCGTGCTGAACAACGTCGAATCACTCGCATCCATCCCGACCATCCTGCGCGATGGCGGAGATGCCTACGCCCAAGTCGGCACCGAGAAATCGAAGGGCACGAAAGTCTTTGCCATGGTTGGCAAAGTCAAGCATACAGGCCTGGTCGAAGTGCCCATGGGCACAACCCTGCGCACGCTTATCTACGACATAGGCGGCGGCATCATCGACGACCGCCCGTTCAAGGCCATCCAGACCGGCGGCCCGTCTGGCGGCTGCATCCCCGAATCGCTGCTCGATTTGCCCGTCGACTTCGACACGCTCGTCGAGTACGGCGCGATGATGGGCTCGGGCGGCATGATCGTCATGGATGACCGCTCGTGCATGGTCGAAGTCGCGCGCTACTACGTCGACTTCCTATGCGAGGAAAGCTGCGGAAAATGCACGCCATGCCGCGAGGGGCTACGCCAGATGCGCGCGATACTCACCGACATCTGCGAGGGACGCGGCAAGGAAGGCGACATCGAGCTTCTCGAGCGCATCGGGCGCACCATGCAAGATGCATCGCTCTGCGCGCTCGGCCGCACGGCGCCGAACCCCGTCATGACCACCATCAAGTTCTTCCGCGACGAATACGAGGCGCACATTCAACGCAAGGAATGCCCTGCGGGCGTTTGCGCAGACCTAACGCAGTTCGCCATCAACCCAGAGGCCTGCACCGGCTGCGGCCTGTGCTCGCGCGCCTGCCCCGCCGGCGCCATTTCGGGCGAACGCAAGGAGGCACACGTCATCGACCCGCACCTGTGCATCGCCTGCGGCAGCTGCCGCGAGGCTTGTCGCTTCAACGCTGTGCTGACCGAAAGGAGGTCCGCATGAGCGAGCTGATCAACGTCACCATCGACGGCAAGGCGTGCACGTGCGAGAAAGGCGAATATGCTTATGACGTTGCGCGCCGTAACGGCATCTTCATCCCAGTGCTATGCCGCCACGACGCCTTCGAAGACCATCGCGCCTGCTGCCGCATTTGCATTGTCGAGGTGGAGGAGCGCGGACGCACGAAGGTCGTCACCTCGTGTGTTTATCCCATCGAGAACGAATGCGAGATTCGCACGAACACCGAGCGCATCCGCGAAGAACGTGCCGTGCTGCTCGCGCTCTTGGGGCATCGCGCCCCGGAAGCCGAACTCATCGGCCAGATGGGCTCCTTGTACAACATGAGCGGTTTCGAACGGCTCGTAACCATCGACAACGAAAAGTGCATCCTGTGCGGCCTGTGCGTACAGGCATGCAACAGTCTGGGCACGGGCGCCATCAGCACCGTAAACCGCGGTACCGACAAGAAGGTCGACACACCTTACGACAAGCCCTCCGAGTTCTGCGTAGGCTGCCTGAGCTGTGCAAACGTGTGCCCAACGGGGGCCATCGAATACAGTCAGACCGAGACGACTCGCACAATCTGGAACCGTGAATTCGAACTGGTGCACTGCACCGAATGCGGGGAACTCATGGGTACGCCCGAGTCGATTCGCCACGCCACAGGCCCCGAGGGCGATACCCCGACCATTTGCGACTCCTGTCGCAAGAAGAAGCTGGCAGACGAGATGATGAAAACATACCGATACGTGTAAGCGTATAAGCGTGAAGTGGTCTGACCTTTTCACGCTTTGCGGCGGCGCATAGGCCGAGATTGACCCTCTCGCCGCGTCGAATAAGGATGGACCGGAGCGCTTCCCAATACCCACAGCGTCCCGGTCCATCTATACTGTAGCACCGATTCAATTATCATTGAAGAAGTCGTGTTATGAAAAAGCATTGCAGCAATCGAGAAGTTACCGTTCAGACCCCAGCAGCCCTGTTCGGGAGGGCGGTGGGGTCGTGAGTGATTCTGCAGGGTTCGAGAATACTGCCGTGAAACGAAGCACCTGAAGCGCAACTAACCAACGATCATCGATACGCGTGGCCGCTGAAAGGAATCGCGCATGAACTACCCCAACCGTTACGACCGTAACGTCACCGCGCTTTCGCGAGACGAGTGCGAAGCCCTGAAGAACAAACGCGTAGCCGTCGTTGGATGCGGCGGTTTAGGCGGACTCGTCATCGAAGCCCTTGCACGCATTGGCGCGGGGCACCTCCGCGTCGTGGACGGCGATGCATTCGAGCAGAGCAACCTCAACCGACAGTTGCTTTGCACCGAAGATGCTCTCGGGCGCATGAAAGCCGAAGTCGCCGCAGAGCGCGTGCATTCCGTAAACAGCGAAATCTCCGTCGAGCCCTTGACCATGTACCTCACCGAGGAAAACGCTGCCGAAATAATCCGAGGCGCTGACTGCGTCGTTGATTGCCTCGACAATCTTGAAGCCCGTTTTTGGTTAGCCCATGCATGCCAGAACCTCGGTATTCCCCTCGTGTACGGCGCAATAGCCGGCTGGTTCGGACAGGTATGTACCGTGTATCCCGGCGATATCTCGTTCGCAAGCATTTACGGCGAACCGTTCGGTGAAAGCCAGCACAAGAAACTGGGCAATCTGCCGTTCACGGCCTATTCAATAGCCGCAATCCAAGCCGCCGAAGCCGTAAAAGTGCTACTCGGACGTCCTGGCCAAATCCGCAACCGGCTGCTCATGGTCGACCTGCTCGACGGCTCAGTTGACGACATGGAGCTGCGGTAAAGCCCCATGCCCACGACGAAGCAAGCCCAAGCCGGAACAAACCGACAGCCCATGCATCATGCATCTTGCCACACAATCGACCTGGATTGCGGTATTGCCACGCAGCGAATCGTCACGTGGCTCGAAGACGAGCTTGCCCTTCCCGCCTACGGCGAAGGATGGGGTTTCTCGGTCGAAGGGAGCACCTGCATCGTAACCGTGCAGCCCCTCGAAGCGCGACGTCTTGGCACAGTACGCCTGGAGCGCACTCGCCTCATCGCTTCAGGGGACGAAGAAGCCCTCGAAGAATTCAGCAAGCTCTTTACCCTGCGATTCATCTCGGCAGGAGGGTAAATCACTTCCAAAGCTTTTTCCTGACTGATACACCCAACGAAGTTGGGCGTATCATCCGCGACCCCAAATGGGCAGCCCCGCGAGCCCTGGGCGGTGGGTCTTGAGCGATTCTGCAGCCACTTTTCCTGTTATCCACTTTTGCTAGGCGAAGCCAAGCGAAAGGCCCACCGCCCAGGGCTCGCGGGGCGGCGGGACGGGTGGCCGAAACTAGCAGCTCGCTCACTTCAAAGCAACGGATGGAACCACGCTGCAGGTGATCGCGCCTTTAGAGCACGCCCTCGGCCTCAAGCGCCTGGTGCAAACGGCTGAAATGCAAGAACACACCCTGATCGGCCAATTCCTGAATCTCGTCCCATGTTGCGAACTTGCAGGCTATGGCCTCGGAATCTTGCAGCGTCACATCGCTTTCGCTTACATCCAGATGGAAATGGTAAATATCGACGATGTAGTTGTCCCCGCGCTCCAGATCTACGTTCTTGTAGGCATATACCGGCTCGAGCACTTGGCCCGAAACGTCAAGGCCCACCTCTTCGCGTACCTCGCGCTGCACAGCTTGGACCGACGACTCACCGGCCAAGACGCCACCGCCCGTAACTTCCCACCAACCTGCCGCCCAATGCTTGTCCATCGAACGCTGTGTGATGAGGTAACGACCTTCGGCATTCTGCACGATAGCGAGCACGTAAAGCATGAACTCGCCTTCCTTCAGAAACGCGTCTTCGCGCGGGATGGTTTTGCCGATGGGGTTGCGCTCGGCATCGTACACGTCGATGAACTCATCCATGTTTTGCATGCTCCTTACCTGCCAATATACGGCTCCTCATAGGGAACCACATTGTATCTTATAACTTTATTCGTAATGCCTGCGCACGCGACCTGGTTGATCGACCCGATATCCACCCAACTGCTCCATACGGTTCCTAAACGCATCGCTTTGCAGCGTGGCGACGAGTGCCTTTACCATGGGGGTTTCCCAAGCGTAATCGGGAACGAGCAAATCGTACTGCTCCTCGCACACGGGAACGAACCCCAAACCGTACATCTTTGCAGCCGAGTAAATGCCCATGCCCGCATCAGCCGAGCCCGCTTCGACGAGCGCGGCAACTGCCGTATGGGTGAATTCCTCGTGATCATAGCCGTAAATCGCATCGGAATCGACGCCGTCGCGCCTGCATACGTAATCCGCGAGGATGCGCGTGCCCGAGCCCTTTTGGCGATTCACGTAGCGCCGCCCCTCCTGCGCGAGGTCGGCAAGCGACTCGATTCCAAGCGGATTGCCCGGCGCCACCATGAGGCCTTGCTGACGGTATACGCATTCGACCTGGCGTACGCCGCCGTTTGGGAAGTGTTTCTCGAGGTAGGCGACGTTGTACTCCCCCGTCGCTTCGTCGAGCAGGTGAATGCCGCCGCAATGGTTCTCGCCCCGCTTGGCCGCCACGATTGCGCCCATCGACCCCACGTGGGTCGATGCGACGTACATATGCGGCCAGCGCTCATGCACGAGCTGCGCGATTTCGTCGATGAGCGGGTCATGGCTGCCGATGACCACGAGCGAATTGCAGATGTCGTCGTACGGGCGCAGCAAGCGCACGCGAACGCGCTGGCCCGCCTCATAGCCCTCGCAGTTCTGGGGAACGGACATGATGCCATCGGCCTTCACGAACGAAGTGACGACGCCCGCCCCACGCGACAGCGGCGTTGCAACCGCTTTTTCGCCGACGACGCCCAAGCGCACGCGTACGAACTCCTGGTACTTGAGCGACGATGTGCACGGGCGCGCGAGTGTTGCCTCGATGGTTTCGTCACGCATGCTGCGACACCCCAGGAGACGCTCGAGAATCGGCTTGACCAGCTCTTCGATGACTATAATGCCGCTGACGGGATACCCAGGCACGCCGATAATCGCCTTGGAGCCCGAGTAGCCCAGAATTGCAGGCTTACCTGGCTTGATAGCGATGCCGTGGTACAAAACCCGACCTACCGACGCAATAGCACGCGACGAATAGTCGTCACGCCCCGCCGAAGATCCGGCGTTGAGCAGCACGATATCGCACTCGCCTACGGCCGTACGCAGCGCGTCTTCGACGAGCTGGGGTTTGTCGGGAACGATAGGGTACACGACGGGTTGGCCTCCCCACCGACGCACCATGCCCGAGAATATTGTGGAGTTGAACTCCATAACGTCACCTGGGCGAGGGTCCGCACTCGGCGCAACGACCTCATCCCCCGTGGGGATGATGCCGACCTTCGGCCGCGTAATAACGCTGACCTCCTGCACGCCAGCTGCGAGCATCGCGCCCATTGCCGCAGGTTCTATGGCCACGTTAGAAGTCAAGAGCATCTCGCCGGCACATATGTCCTCGCCAATCTGGCGCACATTCGCCCACGGCGCTACGGCGGCGTACAGCGTAACTGGGCACGATCCAAGTTCGGCAATACTGGAGCCCTCTGCAAACACGACGTCTTCTATCATGACGACCGCATCGCAGTCTTCGGGCAAAGGATCGCCCGTATCGACGACCACGTAATCGTCCGGCTGCACGACTACCGGCGTCGTCGCCGTTGCTCCAAACGTCACTTTCGCATCCACGGCAATACCGTCCATGGCGCACGCATGGTAATGCGGAGCTGAAATATGCGCATACAAAGGCTCCGCCGTAATGCGCCCAAGCGACTCGGCAACTGGAACCATCTCGGAAGCGGGCTTCATCCCCTGCCGCTCCAATGCCGCAAGAAACCCTTCAAGCGCCTCATCGAGCGTCGCCGTGCTCAAGTATTCGAACGCCATTGCGCCCTCCCTTTCATGTTTCTAAAAAAGCTCGACCTCAACGGAAGCGCCCGCCGCGAGACCTTCTTGGTTCCGACCTATCACGCAATAGCCATCAGCCATGCTGAGCTGGGATATAAGGCCGGACTTGCCGTGTATGGGCTTTGCCAGCAAGCCGCCTTCGCCCGTCTGCAATCGCACAGCCACCAACTCGCTCCTGCCATGGTTAGACGGAACCCCGGAATCGAGGAGCGCATGCACCCTGCGGATGGCGCGTCGGGCATGCCGGTCGGCAGCAAGCAGCGGGCGCACGAGCTCGAGAAACGTGTAATACGCTGCAACGGGGTGGCCAGGCAGGCCGAACACGGGTTTTCCTCCAACATCTGCGCACATCGTAGGTTTACCGGGCTTGATGGCAATGCCATGGAACAGCAACGTGCCGAATTCCGAAAGCACGCGCGCCGTGTTGTCCTTCTGGCCGGCAGACGAGCCTCCCGAAACAAGCACCATATCGCAGACGTCGAGCGCATCCAAGACCGCCTTGCGCAGCTCGTCGTATTCGTCGGCAACGATGGGGTGACGCCATACCCGCGCACCGCACGATTCCGCCGCAGCCGCAAGCATCGGGGTATTCACATCCCGCATCTGCGATGCCACGGGCTCCGCCTCTACGGGCACGATTTCGTCACCCGTCGAAATGACGCCGACGAGCGGTTGGCTCAAAACTTCGCAGCGCGCAAACCCCAAGCTAGCGAGCGTGCCCACATGATGCGGCAAAAGCGTCGTGCCTTCCTCGATGAGCACTTCGCCCGGCTTCACGTCATCATACTTGAACACGACGTTCTCGCCTGGCGCTACAGGGCGCGCGACCCCGATAGTGCCATCTGCGTAATCTTCGCAATACTCGAGCATGACCACAGCATCGGCCCCTGGGGGAATCTGCCCGCCCGTCGGGATGCGCACGCATACACCAGGCACGCATGCAACATCGGGTTCCGCTCCCATCTGAACTTCACCTGCCAACACGAGCAGAGCGGGAAGCGCATCCGAGCAACCAAACGTGTCCGACGCGACAACTGCATAGCCGTCAACCGTCGAGCGATCAAACGCAGGAACGCCTTCCCGTGCAATGATATCGTGTGCAACAAAGCGCCCGGCGAGCTGGTCGAGCGGTACAATCTCGGTCTCGTTGCGTAGCGTGGGAAACCGCTTGACTACGAGCGATCGGGCTTCTTCCAACGAAACGACCTCGAGCATCATGCACTCCAATCGTCGCGAGCACTCCACATGGGGGTTGTCGCCGACAACATCGACAACCCGCAGACGTCAGCCGCTCCTCGACATCATCGTGAATTGCAAGCATGATCATTGGCAATGCAATCATACTTGCAGGCAAAGAGCCATGCGCCTGTCTGCGAGCATGATTGTACTGCTACACGGACCAATACGACAGGAATTCGCGCCCCGCATCGCTCGACGGGCTCGCGAGTATCGACTTCGTTTCCCCAAATTCGACCACACGACCGGCACTGAGCATAACGGCCTTCTTTGAAATGCGACGCGCCTGAGACGGCGCATGCGTCGCGACGACGAGCAGGCACCCTGTTCGCTCTCGGTAGGAACGCAACGCCTCTTCGACAAGTGTCGTCGCAGCAATATCCATTGAAGCAGTGGGCTCGTCAAGCAAGAGCACGTCTAAATCCTGCACGAGCAGACGAGCGAGCGCCACGCGCTGGGCCTCCCCGCCCGACAACCCCGATCCTCGCTGATCGGCTAACTCGGCCATACCCACGTCTTGAAGCGCCTTTCTCGCACGTTGCTCCACGGCATCGTGCGGCAATGACGAGCCGGCAAGCGCAAGCGTCACGTTGCGAAACACGGAAAAGCCGAACACGTAGCTCTTCTGCGGCATGTATCCAACCCGCAAGCCCTCGCGCGCTACACCGCCTGCAACGTCGATGCTTCCCGCCGTTGGGTTTTCAACACCCGACATGAGCCTGATAAGAGTTGACTTTCCGCTTCCATTGGGCCCGATAAGCGCATAAGGGCAGCCGGATTCAAGCGTCAAGGCTTCGACGTCGAGCACGGTGCGTTCCGCATAGCGCTTGCGCAAACCCCTTATTCCCACCGTGAATCCGCCGCTCATTTGCCACCTCCCAACCTGCCACCGCGCGAGGAGCTCCAGGCTCCCCCCAGATCGGTTGCAGAAGTGCGCTCCTGCAGCGTCAATGCGATGGAATTGACGATGAACGAAACGACGAGCAGCACGATGCCGAGCGCTACAGCATACTCAAAATGTCCCATGTTTGTCTCGAGCATGATCGCGGTCGTCATAACACGTGTCTTGTACTGCACGTTGCCGCCGACGAGCATAACGGCACCGACCTCGCCAATCGATCGACCAAACGCCACGAACGCGATCGAAAGGAGCTGGGCCCGGCATTCGTACAGCAAACAGAGCAATTCTCGGCGCCGGGCAAGCCCCATACCATGGGCGGTTTCGTGCACGAGCGGGGCCACTCCCGCAATCGCCGTGGCCGACAGGCCGCATACGATGGGCGTGATGAGCACAACCTGCGCAGTGACCATGGCAGGCAGCGTGTACAACAGCCTGAGCGTGCCGAGCGGGCCCGAGCGGGACAGGACGAAAAACACGATAAGACCCGCCAGCACCGGCGGCAGGCCCATGAGCGTGTTGAGTATGCGCATGACGAGGCGTTTGCCGCGAAAGCGGTACAGCCCGATGGCCACGCCGAGCGGCACGCCTATCGCAGTCGAGATTACCGTTGAGAAAGCGGACATCTGGAGGGTCAGAAGCACTATTTGCGATAGCTCGCTCCCTGGCGTGAACACCGAGCTGAACGCACGAACTAGTTCGTCCATGAAAGATGAGTAGGCGCGGATGCTGGATTCGTCCAGCATCCGCCTACGTTACTGCTATTTCTCGAGCAGGAAGAACAGCGGCTCGCCATATTGCTCGGTGCCGTAATCGGCGATGAGCTTGCTCGCCTCGTCGCCCGTCATCCACTCGATGAACGCATTGGCGCCATCGATGTTGGTATCCGGCCACTTTTCGGGGCTGATTGCGATCATCGAATAGGTGTTCTTCATATCCTCGGACTCGCCGAGCAGGATCTTCAGCGATTCCTTGGCATCGTTCGAAAGGAACGTACCCTTGTCGGAAAGCGTGTAGCCCTCGCGCTCAGCAGCCTGCGTCAACGTGGCGCCCATGCCAGCACCCGCATTGACGTACCAATCCTGGCCTTCGGGGGTAACGCCGGCAGCTTCCCAGATCTGGAGCTCCTTCTTGTTGGTGCCGGAATCGTCACCGCGCGAAACGAACGTCTGGCCTGCATCTGCAATGGCCTTGAACGCATCGGCTGCCGTCTTGCAGTCGGCAACGCCGGCCGGGTCCGACTCGGGGCCGACGATTACGAAGTAGTTGTACATGAACGGAATGCGCTCAACGCCGAAACCAGCGTCAATGAACTCTTCCTCGCTCGCCTTGGCATGAACGAGCAGGGCATCGGCGTCGCCCGTCTCGCCCTTCTTGATGGCAGCGCCGGTACCAGCGGACGTAACCTCCATCTTGTAACCCGTCGCCTCTTCAAAATACGGTTGCAGATACGGCAGCAAGCCAGAATCGTTGACGGACGTGGTAGTGGAAATGCGCAGTACGGCATTCGCAGGCGCAGCTGCAGACGATGCAGCATCGCTCGCCGTAGCTTCACTCGATGCGGCCTCGCTTGCCGCCGCGGAGGCGGAAGCCGATGCGCTTTCGCTAGATGCGGTGGACGAAGCGCTCGAAGCGCTTCCAGACCCACCCGAGCACGCAACCATGAACAGGGCGAACATAGCTGCGAATACGGTTGCGAGCGCAACCTTGAGCACAGTATTCTTCTTCATTGTTTCCCTTCCCTTTTATACCCAAGCGAAACCGAAGCGGCGTGACCCTATGCGCCGTTTCATCACGTTTCAGATTACTTCGTACTATTTAAAAAGGGAATATCCCGAGCAAATGAATTAGCGATTTGAGTTATCTTCTTTTTAAATAATGATTAGAAGCGAAGCCAACATATCTGAAGCAATTTGGCTGCCTTCTAGCCTCAACGGCTCTGCCCTGTAAGACAGATGGCAAGACCAGCGCGAACGACGACCCAGCTTGATTACGGATTCACAAGGCCCGCGAGCGCGACAAGAACAAACAAGGCAGCAAACCCGCACGCCACGACCTTGAGCAGCGTCTGATTGCGGCGATCGAGATTCAAATCGGTAAGCAAGGACTTGCTCCCCACGCATATGTGCACTGCGAGCGCAACCGCGAGTGCGACGAGCGCCACGCGCGCCGGGACAGCCCCCTTCAACGCAATATGGGCTGCGATACACACCGCCAGCACGATGCCGGTGACCCACTTGAGCGCAAGATGGCGCTTTTTTCGAGGGCTCGGAGGGCGCTGCGCATCGGTCAGCTGTTCGTAGCTCGTCGCAACGCTCAACACCACATGAAGCGCGATGAGCGCCACACCTGCCCATACGAGCCATGCAAGGGAGCCGAAGAAACCGAACAGGAGCGCAGTGCACCCCAAAACGCCATGCGCAAAAAAGAAGACGACTACGGCAGCCGAGACGAACCCGTTTGCGTGGCGCGTTTTAGATCCCTTACCCATTGGCCTCTTCTTATGGTCAAGCGAAAACCAGGCGACGCCGCATGCGGTTCTTCATGCGCCGTTCAGCATAATTGCCTATATTATCGCGCCTCGCCGCCCCTTAGCCTGCAGAGCACTACTTGCCAAGCTTTTCTATAGATTAATTGCGAACTCGTGTATGCAGGTATAGACTTTTCGCCTATGCGCGACCTAAACAAAAGCACATGAGTACCGAAGGAAGGAAGCGATTTACCCCATGACAGTAATGGAATCAACTACGATCCGCGAGAACCCTGAACTGTCGCAGACCGACATCAACGCCGGTTACGAAGCGCGAGATTATGACGACAAGTCCGAAATCATGCACTACTACACGAGCGACAGCGTCAACCGCCGCCTGCGTACCACCGACATCAAGCTCGTTGAAATGGACCACCCCTACGAAATCCCCGAGCGATTCCGCGAATACTCCAAGATCATGCTCGAGCACCAGCTCGGCCAGGTCGAGCCCGGCCAATTCGAGAATCACCGCATCTGCGGCATGTACAGCGACCTCAAGCCCGATTCCGATACCGCGACCATCGGCCTGGTCGAATACTACGACTTGCTTGCCACGTTCTATTCGTTCCCATACGTTTACCGCAACGAGAAGGGAATCGTCGAGTTCAAGGGCTCCAGCTACATCTACAACGATTTCGGCGTCATCTACCCGCTCTCGCTCATGCTCGGCGCCAACCCCATCGGCGCTAACACGCTCGCAATCACGAGCGACAACAAGATCCTCATCGCCAAGCAGGACGAAAAGGCCCACGTGAATCCCGGCCGCCTCATGCCGGCGGGCTCCGGCTCTTGCAGCTGGCATGACTACATCGACATTAATGCGCAACGCCTCCAGGACATCGTCAAGCACGGCGCGGAGTACAAGATGCGCCACGAATGCAACATCCCCGAGAGCTGCCCGGCCACGACGAAGGTCATGGGCATGGCGCGCGTGCCCATCGGCATGAAGCCCGACTTCTACTGCTTCACGCAGCTCGGCATGACGTGGGACGAGCTCAAGGCAGCTGGCGCCACGCCGTTCGAGGTCGTCGAAGCGCAGGATGCAGGCCATATCTCTGATGCGCTCCTTGCCTACATCGAGAAGAAGAACGCCGAAAAGCCCGGTTGCGTCTCGATCCAGCTGTACCTGGAAGCTGAGTTCCTCGCCGAAATCTGCCGTTAAGTCACAGGGTTTAGCACAACGGCCCCAATACATATATAATCGACCGCGTAATCGTTTTCGATTTGGGAGGTAATTATGCTCGTTAGCGCAAAAGACATGATGCAAGCCGCGGTGAAGGGGCACTACGCCGTCGCCGCGTTCAACACCAATAACCTGGAGTGGGCCGCCTCGATCCTGGACGCAGCCGAAGAGCTTCAGTCGCCCGTCATCATCCAGTGCACCAGCGGCGCTGCTAAATGGCAAGTCTCGTTCAAGGTCGTCGCCGACATCGTCCGCGACCTGGTCGAAGCCAAGAACATCACCGTTCCCGTCGCCCTGCACCTGGACCACGGCTCCTACGAGGACTGCTTCAAGTGCATCGATGCCGGCTTCACGTCTGTCATGTACGACGGTTCCCACGAGGAAACCTTCGACCTCAACCTCGAGCGCACAACCGAAATCGTGAAAATCGCCCATGCCAAGGGCATCTCGGTCGAGGCTGAGGTTGGCGGCATCGGCGGCGTCGAGGACGGCGTCACCTCCAAGGGCGAGCTGGCCGACCCGCAGCAGTGCAAGGCCATCGCCGACACGGGCATCGACTTCCTGGCATGCGGCATCGGCAACATCCACGGCCTGTATCCGGACGATTGGGAGGGCCTGTCCTTCGATCGCCTGCAGGAAATCAAGGATCTCGTCGGCGACCTGCCCCTCGTCCTGCACGGCGGCACCGGCATCCCCACCGACATGGTGCAGAAGGCCATCGGCATGGGCA
>CAMPAJ010000011.1 GCA_946631805.1 uncultured Eggerthellaceae bacterium | reverse complement strand
GTGTCGTCGGGGCGATATGTGTTCCCGCAGCCGTTCTGGTAACACGTCGGGCGGAAGGCCAGCACCTTCCTTGCCAGTTCGGGCTGGTCGCGAAGGCGGACGAGCATGCTGTACACGGCGCCGCCATCGAGTGCGACGATGCGCTGGTTCGAGGCGATCATGATACGGTACACATCGGCGGCCGTATAGCCTTCGATGCTCATGGGGTTGTCGACCGTATCGAAATATCGCGGTGCTGGCTGGTCGATGTAGCGGCAGAATTCCTGGTAGATATCGTCGTGTTGCGGAGCAAACAACGTGTTCGTGTAATCGGGGCGATGCGTCAGGCACGACGCCTCCTCGCTCGTTTGCGCATCGAGCTCCGCAAAGTACGCCCGCGCCGCGTCTCCTCTTGTGCCTGTGCCGGCGGCGATGGCTTCTTGTTCTCGTTCGTAGCATCCCATGGTGGTTCCTCCTTGGTTTCTTTTGGGTTCTATTGTAGGTTACCGACTTGCTACTTTGCACATGAAACAGAACCCTGCTGACGCTTTTCCCTTGGGCTTTGTATAATCGAATGCAGTGCTAAAGGATGCTTGCCAGTCTGGTTGCAGACAATGTGCTGTTGGCAATTCGAATCGGAGGTACGCTATGGATGCTTCGAGCGAGATCAGGACGTTGCGCGAATGGATCAACTCGTGCAAGCCGGGCAGGATGGTGTTTTTCGGCGGTGCAGGCGTGTCGACCGAAAGCGGCATCCCCGATTTTCGCAGTCCCGACGGGCTCTATGCGCAAAAATATGGTGACGTGCCTCCCGAGCAGATGATTTCCCGGTCGTACTTCGACGCCCAACCCCAGCAGTTCTTCGAGTTCTACTTCGACCGCATGATAGCGCGCGAGGCGCAACCCAACCGTGCGCATCGCAAGCTTGCCGAGCTCGAGCGCGAAGGGGTTCTCTCGGCCGTGATCACGCAGAACATTGACGGTTTGCACCAAATGGCGGGAAGCTCCAACGTGCTCGAGCTCCATGGCAGCGTATTGCGCAATTACTGCATGGGCTGCAGCCGCCCGTACGACCTCGATGCTATGCTCGCCTTGCATGAAGCGTCTGACGATGGCGTGCCGCGCTGCACCGAGTGCGGGCGTATCGTCAAACCCGACGTGGTGCTCTACGAAGAGGGCCTCGACGGGCGTATCTTGCAGGAATCGGTCGATGCAATCCGCCGCGCCGATTTGCTTGTAATCGCCGGGACGTCACTTGCCGTGTATCCGGCCGCCGGTCTTATGGACTACTTCTCGGGCGAGCATCTTGCCATCATCAACTTGGCGCCAACGCCGCGTGACCGCTATGCCGACTTATGCGTGCCGGCAAAGGTCGGGGAGGTCCTGGATTTCTAGGCTCGTTCTCGCAGTGCAGCGAACGACGGCCGCTGCGTTTGCCTATATTATTCCTGATTGTTACGATGTTATTCTTGAGTGCGCACGGTGCACAGTTGGATTGCCCTCGACGGCCGGAAAGGCTTCCTGTAAGCCACTCCGGCCGTCGATCCGCCTGCGCACGCGCGCTATCGGGGTAAACGACGCCTGGAAAAAAGCATGTCTTGGAGTCTATGCGTAATCCCCTCCCGTCGGTGTTACACAGTATGGCTGAAGCCGCCAAAATCCGTTCCCATTGTTTCGGAATAAAGACAATCAAGTTTTGTTCTGAATTATTCCAAATTGTTATAATAAATGGATCGTATGAGGGTAGGGGGGGTGTATGCGTACCGAAATAGTCGAGGAGTTTCTGGTGTTCTCCAGGCACCTGAACTTCAGCCGTGCGGCGGAAGAGCTCCACATCACGCAGCCAAACTTGAGCAAGCACATGGCCGACCTCGAGCGCGAGGTGGGCGTCGAGCTCATCGACCGCAAGACGCGCGGGAAGAACAGGCCGCTTTTGTCCCCTGCTGGGAAGTATTTTGCAGAAGAGATGTCGTATCTCGAGTCCAGTTTCCAAAGCATATTGAAACGATGCCGCACGATTGGTCGTTCGGGTATACGCGATATTCGCATACAGGAGCTCTGGCAGAATCATGCGATGGTCATGCTGTACTCCTTGATTGCGGCGTACCAGAACGAGCATCTCGAAAACGTCGTCCGCTTTATTCGCCTTACCGAGAAGAAGCCGATCCAGGCCCTGATGGACAACGAGTTTGACGTTGTGTTCGATGTGTGGTGCGGTTCGTATGGCAAGCGGGCAAGGCAGCTGGCCGAAATGGGGGTCAGGTCAATCGAGCTCGTTACGGAACCTCCTGTTATCTGGTATCAGGAAGGCAATCCCTATTTACGGGACAGGGCGTATGTGGGGCTGGGGGAGCTGCTCGATATCCCGGTCGTCATGACGCGCGGCGACGCATACGATTACATGGTCGTCTCGTATGCGGAGTATTGCGAGCGCATGGGGCTTTCGCCCCGCCTTCGCCACCTCCAACCGCACGACAACACGCCAACCGGCATGTTCATGGTCGATTTTCGCGACGGCGTGCTGATGACCACTCCCGCCATGGAGCAAGACCCCCGCTTGCGCTCGCGGTCCGACTTGAAGTATGCGACTGTGGAAGACGATCGTATCGCCGTCACGTTTTCGCTGGCCGCGCGCGCCGACGACAAGCAGGCGATGGCGCTTTTGGATTACGTGGGCAGCCATAAGGACCAATGATTGCCGTCCGGCTGAGCCGCGGTCCGCAATCCCCAAGATTGTGGGTGCGGCTATAATTGTCGTTGCTTTTGGTATTCGTGCATTGGAGGGGTTAGCATGGCTCAATCGCCGTTGGGGGCTCAGTTTCATGGGACGGTCGCTCTGGCAATCTTGAATCTGAGGCGCCTTGCAAAATCAAACGACATCGATACGTGTTTCAAGGCTGCGCGTGATTTTGGGATGCTCAATGACGAGCAGGAAGCCTTCATGCGCGAATGCTTCGAGCTTGACAGGCGCCTTAAAACGGGCGAGATGACCCCCGACCAGCTCTCGTACGATCTGCCCAACCGCCTGCAGCGGTGCATTTTCAGCATCAACTCCGCCGACCCTGCGTAGCGGAATCGTCCCGATAAAACACTTTCGGAATTCGACGATCAGTTGCCATTCAGCCATTATTGGCTCCTGAGCAGGGCAGACGAGCGCGATGCCAGCGTGAATGGTGCCGATGACCATGGCGGTCCAATGATGCAACGCACTTGAAAAAAGTCAGCTTCTTACTTAAGCTAACATTTATCTGAAGTTGGTCGTTTATCGAGGGGGTACGATATGGATCGCGCAGAGTTCATGGCTTTGGAGTCGCCTAAGAAGGCGGAAGTGCTCAACGCCTTCATCGATGAAGGGAAGAGCCAGAAGGAAGCGATGGCCGCGATCGGCGTCAGCATCAAGGACCTCATGCAGACCCAGGTCTTCTTCAACAAGGCCGAGGGTCGTTTCACTGCCAATGCGGTAGGTGGCTATTCCAACTTCCATAACGACAATACCGGCGAAGCTGCCAAATAGCCTCGTTCCAATCCCAGTTGTTCTAACGCAAAAGCCCCGGCGCGCATGAGCGCCCGGTGGTTTTGTAGGTGTTTCTATACCCAGCTCATGATGCGAGTTGGGCTTTGGCACATAGTTTGGGGAAGTTGCCAACGAGAGAGGGGGCACGATGTCACGAGATTCGATTGTCCAGAAGCTAGGCGAGCGCCACGAGGGGGTGGATTACTTTTACACTACCTGTCACAACAATGGCTGCTGGGACGCGACTTGCCTGATCAAGTGCAGCGTCAAGGACGGCAAGATTATCTCGATCGAGCCAGACGACTCGGTCAATCCGGGTATCGCGCGCGAAGACGATGACGAAAACGCCGTGCAGACCGGTATGCTGCAGGCGCGCGCTTGCCCGATGGGGCATGCCTGGCGCCAGGAGCTCTACTCCGAGAACCGATTGCTGTACCCGATGAAGCGCGTCGGCGAGAAGGGGTCGGGAAAGGGTCATTTCGAGCGCATCAGCTGGGACGAAGCGCTCGATACCATCGCGGCCAAGATGAAGCAGTTCGCTGAGGAGAGTCCCGACATACCATGGCTGTACTACTGCTATTACGTGGCTTTCGAAAGCTCTGATTTCCCGTTTGCGTCCTACATGCCCGGCACCATCACCGGATGGGGCGACCATTCCACGTCCGGCAGCGCTGCAGCCGAGGATTTCCATCTGGGCGTTCGCCTGACCGATTGCCTGATCAAGGGCACGTCGGATGCGTATCCTGGTTTCGAGGCGCCGGACTTGCTGAATTCCAAGCTTGTTGTGCTGTGGGGCTTCGACCCGATGGTCTCGTGGTTTGGCCACGTGCCCTACTACATGAAGCTTGCGCAGGAGCGTGGCTGCAAGTTCATCCTCATCGACCCGGTGTACAACGTGAGCGCCGAAGTTTTGGGAGCGCAGTGGATTCCCATCCGCCCCGGCACCGATACGGCGTTCGGCCTGGCCGTTGCCCACGTTTTATATACCGAGGACCTGTACGACCACGAGTACGTGGCCACATGGGTCGAACCGGAGGGCTTCGAGGAATGGCGCAAGTACATTGTCGGCGAGGTCGACGGCGTGGAGCACACGCCTGAGTGGGCCGAACCCATCACGGGCATTCCGGCCGAGACCATTCGCGCCTTCGCGCGCTACTATGCGTCGATGAAGCCGGTGCACTTGCACCAGATGTACAGCGTTTCCAAGCGCAACCTGGGCGATTATGCGGCAGCTGTGGCCATGTTGTTGCAGGCCATGACTGGCAACATGACCATCCCGGGCGGTTGCGAAGGCGGCGGTGCCAGCTTGGTGACCCAGCCGCGCCTGTTCCCGCCAGTTCCCAATACTGGCCAGATCAGAGGCGATGTTGTTAATCCCATCACGAATAACAACAACAAGGTGACCGAGATCATGCACTGCCAGAAGCTCTATGCAGCTGGCGAGATCACCGAGGAAGAGTTCCGTCGCCGCATCGGCTGTCCCAAGGGAAGCCCGCTGCCGCATCTTCGCATGGCGATCGTGCCCAACAACTACATCAACAACCAGCATCATGTGTCCAAGCGCATGAAAGGCTTCGCCGACCTGGAGTTCTCGTGGGGCTGGCAGTACTTCCACGATCAGCCTTCCATCGAGTTCCTCGACATCGTGCTGCCCTCGCCGGTTATTCAGTTCGAATCGACCGACATGCACTTCTTCGGCATCAACCGCTTCTGGGGCTCGCCGTCGGGCATGATGAACTACTTCCTGTTCGCGGGCAAGGGCGTCAACCCGCCTGGCGAGATTCGCTCCAAGGATTGGGTGTGGATGGAGCTGGCGCGTCGCTTGGGCTTCGCCGACAAGTACTGTCCCAAGATGCTCGACGTTACCGATTGGCGCGATTGGGACGAGCAGGTCATCGAGCGCATTTACAAGCCCGCTTACGAGGAGTGGGCCGAGGATCCCTATGGATACCTGGACTATTACGGCATAGAGCCGCCCTCTTGGGAGGATTTCCAGAAGATGCCCATCATCCGCGTTCCCGGCGAGCCGGGGGAGTGGTTCTATCCGTTTAAGAACACGGTCGAATTCGGTCGTTCGCCGTTCAAGACGCCGTCGGGCAAAATCGAGTTCGAGAGCTCGTATGTGAAGAACAACGACCTGACCCAGACGCGCTACGGCGGGCTCTACGACGCGTACCCGCGTTGGCAGCCGACCTACCAGGACGAACCTGCGAACGATAGCTACTACCATTCGTGGACGAAAAACTATCCGCTCTCGATGGTCACGCCCGTGTCGTCGTACCGCCAGCACTCGGCCAATGACCAGAATCCCTGGCTCAAAGGCGATTGCTACGAGCACATGGTGCGCATGTCGCCGGCCGATGCGGCCGACCGCGGCATAAAAACGGGCGATCGCGTGCTTGTCTACAACCAGTTCGGCGAGGTGGAGATAACCGCGTACGTGTCGTCCAAGCTCCTGCCCGGCACGGTTTCGATCGGTCATGGGGAATGGTCGAAGTTCGACCACGTGCGCAAATCGAAGCTCATGCCCTACGGCATCGATACCGCCGGCAACTGCAATTTGCTCATTGGCGACACGCACCTTCCCCACGTTGTGGGAGCGTTGCTGACCGCTGGGCTGGTTGAAATCAGAAAGGTAGGCGAATAGATCATGACTCAGTACGGCTTCTTCTTCGACCAGTCCCGCTGCTACGGTTGCAAGGCTTGCTCGATTGCCTGCAAGGACTGGTACGATATTGCGCCGGGTCCCGAAAAGTGGATGAGCGTGTACATGTGGGAAAAAGGGAAATTCCCCAACACTTCCATCGGCATCTTGGCCTTCAACTGCGGTCATTGCGAGAAGCCCGTATGCGTCGGCGCATGCGAGCACGGCGCCATCTTCAAGGAGGAGAAATACGGCGCCGTCCTGGTTGACCAAGACAAGTGCCAGGGCGATCGCAACTGCTTTGCAGCCTGCCCCTATGGTGCCCCCAAGTTCGCCAGCGACGAGCCGGGGACCAAGATGAGCAAGTGCACCATGTGCATTGATCGCTTGGAGAACGGTCAGCTGCCGCTGTGCGTGGCATCGTGTCCTATGCGTGCCCTGGATTTCGGCCCCATCGACGAGCTCGTCGAGAAATACGGCGATGTTCGTCAGATCGAGACCATGCCCGATCCCTCCACGACGATGCCCAATTGGGTTGCCAAGGCAAATCCCCCCAAAGAGCAGTTGATTCCCTATGATGCCGAGAAGGCCATCCAGCTGACGAAGCGGCGTACGGCCACTGACGACGTTTATGCCGGCGATGTGTCGAGCGTTACCGATTTCGCCTCGGATGTTGTGTGCATAAGCGAGCTCCGCATGAAGAACGCGACGGTCGCCGAGGTCATGGCGGCCACGTCGAGCGATCAGGGCTAGAAGGGTCTGACCGCTATCGCGGGGCTGCACGTTACGAATGTGTATTTGGGGTCTGACCCCAAATACACATTCCCGGGTTATGGGAATAGGAGCTAGGTATGGAATTGAGCTATCAGCATGCGGGCGTGTACTGCCGCGATATCGAGGAGTCGCTTGCGTTCTACGAGGATGTGTTTGGGTTCAAGCTGCTGTTCCGCGCCGATGCAATGGAAGGGGACAAGCCGCTGAAGATGGCGTGGATCAAGGGGCTTGGCACCGTGCTGGAGTTGCTCGAGTTCGAGGACAAGTCCACGTGCGACGCAGCTGCGCAATGCCTGAACCATTTGGCGATTCGCGTGGACGATATGGATGAGTTCGTATCGCGCTTGGGGGAAAGGGGTATTGCCATCGAAGCTGGTCCATTCGATCCTCCGCTGGCGTTTGACCGTCCGCTTGCGGAAGAGGATTCCGACGTGTTCGTCACCTACGGCGATGGCGGCGCGCAGCTTCGCATCTTGTTCTTCCGCGGTCCGGCCGGCGAGCGTTTCGAGGTGTTGCAGGATAACATCGCAGCGCTGTAGCTGTGGCTCAAAAGCTATGCATGGGATCAGGATGTTTGCGCAACGGCTCGGTTTCCATTACGAAGCGCAATCGCCTTTAGAATCGATGCAAACCAGTTCAGAGGCTTAAATTGTAAAATTGCACAAGCAAAGTTTATAAGTTCGTGACCATAAACATGGTGTTTTTCGCCCAATTGCGTACCATGAGACTCGTAGTGCTTTCGCTGAATTAGGCGGAGCTTTGCGAGGGGGTTGCATCTTACATTCGGGGGTATGGATGCAAATGGTTCGCTCTGATTGCTATAAGAAGATTTTCGAATCGCTGCGTACGCGCAGTATGGCTAGTCTTGCGCAATCCGCCTCCGAAATACTCGGCATGCCGGTAGTCGTTACCGATGCGGCGTTCATCGTGCGCGCCAAGTACCCGACTGCATCGCTCGACGACGAGCAATGGGATGCCAACGTCATGAACCGTCAAATCGAGCCGCGGTTCGTGAAGACCTTCACGGACGACGGCCACTTCGCCCGGCACGACGAGGCGCAGCGCGCGTTCTTGACCGATTGGGGGCATTATGCCAAGGCGCCCCGGCTTACGCAGGTCATCAAGGCAAATGGCAATTGCATCGGCTATTTTGCTGCGCTTGCGACTGGGGTAGAGGTCGAGGAATGGCATTACGAAGCCTGCGGCATCATTTCCGAAGCGTTTGCGATGATGATGGAAGCCGATGCCGGCGCGCAGATGGTGCGGGCGGGCATGTCGTCGCCGGTTTTGTATGCGCTGCTCGACGGGTCGATGGACGCTTCGAACTTATCGGAGTTGCTTCCGCATGGGTTTGCGGAAGAGAATCCCGCGCCCTACATCTTGCTGTGCGCCAAGCCGCGCAACCCGCACAACACGCCGCTCGAAGCGTATTTGGGCAATGCGCTGGCCCGCTATTTCGAACACTCCGTCCGCACGGTCTACGATGGGTGCCTCTGCCTGCTGGCCTGCGATGTCCTGCCCGATGCGCGCGGGTCGGTACGCGCCCACATGCTCATCGACGAGCTGAACCGCCAGGAGCTCGAGTGCGGCGTGAGCCGTGCATTCGACGATTTGGGCGAGATGCGCCTGCGCTGCTGGGAGGCCACATCTGCGCTGACGATGGGCTCGCTGCTCAACCCCGGGGATTCCCTGCATCACTACGAGGACTACATTGCCGACATAGCCCTGAAGGCGCTTGCCGAAAACGTTCCGAGCAACGCGCTCGAGCATCCCGTGCTTGCAGAAATCAAGAACCACGACGCCAAGAACCACACGGAGTACTTCAAGACGCTACGGGTGTACTTCTTGTCGAAGTTCGACAAGAAGCGTACGTGCGAAAAGCTGCACATCCATCGAAACACCCTGCAGTATAGGCTCGACCGCATCGAAGAATTCGAGGAGCTCAACATCGACGACCCCTATTTGCCGCTGTATTTCGCCGTTGACGAGTACATGCGCCGTATGTCCGATGCCGAGGCGCGCAGGCGCCGGGACGGCCAGCGAGGGGAAGTCGTGTAGCATGGCCGGTCAAGATCAGAGCAAAGCGGCTCAAGCCCTGTACGGTACCGTCGACGCCGACGAGGCCGCGCGCGTCGTCGACGACATCGCTTCCGGGTACACGGACAAGACGGGCCGGCTCCTGAACGTGCTCAACGATGTTCAGGAAACATATCGCTACATCCCCGGCGAGGCGGTTGACCGCATTGCCCAGATCATGGACGTGCCGAAAGAGCAAATCGTCGGCATGGCCGACTTTTTCGGGGCCCTTTCGCTCGACCCCGTGGGCCGCTGCATTGTCGATGTGTGCGATGGCACGGCTTGCCACACCAAGGGTGCTGCGCGCCTTGTGCGCGAGTTCGAGAAGAAGCTTGGCATACAAGCCGGTCAAACGACCGAAGATGGGTTGGTGACGCTTCGCACGGTCGGATGCGTCGGCGCTTGCGGCATTGCGCCGGTCGTCGTGGTGGAAGGCGACGCCTATGGGCGGGTGCGCGTCATGCAGGTCGGTGACGTCGTGAACATGGCCTTGGAGCGCGCACGCGGCACGCAAGGTGAAGAGGGGGAGGACGCATGACGGATGCCCACTCCTCCATATTGGAAGGCCTGAAAACCGACGGCAACCGTCTGCTGCACCCCGATTGCACCCGCGTGACCGTGGGCATGGGCACGTGCGGCCTCGCTGCGGGGGCGGCGCCTGTGATGGACGCGCTGAAAGCTGAGCTTGCGCAGGTGGGTGCACAAGCTTCGATGGTACCGGTCGGCTGTCGTGGCTTGTGTTACGACGAGCCCTTGGTAGAGGTAGAGCTCCCCTCGGGCGAGCGCCGCATGTTCGGTCACGTGGAACCGTCGATGGCCGCTTCGATCGCACAGCTCGTAGCTGCCGGCAATTTCGAGAACATGCCTCGCGACTTGGCTGAACGCGAAGTTCCCGCCACATTCGATTGCGGTCAGGAGCGCCGCGTGCTGGCAAACTGCGGCATCATAGACCCCACGTCATTGGCCGAGTACGTTGCCGTTGGGGGATACGAGGCGCTGGAGCGCGCTTTGCGGCTTTCTCCCGAAAGCGTCGTCGACGAGGTCGTGGACTCGAATCTGCGCGGGCGCGGCGGCGCGGGCTTCCCGACGGGGCTCAAGTGGCGCGCCTGCGCCCAGAATCCAGCCGATATGCGCTACTTCATCGTGAACGGCGACGAGGGCGACCCGGGTGCCTACATGGATCGCGGCCTGCTCGAAAGCGACCCGCATCTCGTGCTTGAGGGCCTGATCATCGCTTGTTTTGCCGCACGGGCGCGCAAGGCGTACTTCTTCATTCGCGCCGAGTACCCGCTCGCCGTGCGCACGGTGCGCCGCGCTGTGCAGGACGCTTACGACGCAGGGCTGCTCGGCAGCGACATCTTGGGTTCGGGTTTCGATCTGGACGTGGACATCGTGCGCGGAGCGGGCGCGTTTTTGTGCGGCGAATCGACGGCGATGGTCAACGTGCTCGAAAACAGGCCGTGCACGACGCGCCCAAAGCCTCCGCATTTGACCGAAAAGGGCCTGTGGGGCGCGCCGACCTGCGTGAACAACGTCGAGACGCTGGCAAACGTGCCGCTCATCATGAAGCACGGCTCCGCATGGTTCCGCTCGGTCGGGACTCCCCAGAGCCCGGGGACGAAGATTTTCTCGATCACGGGCTCGGTCGAGCGCGGCGGGTTGGCCGAGGTGCCGCTGGGCGTTTCGCTCGGCGAGGTCGTGAGCGGTATCGCGGAAGCCCACGATGCCAAGGCCGTGCAGATCGGCGGGCCGTCGGGAGCCATTCTTCCCGCGAGCTTGGCCGACCTCGAGATCAGCTTCGAAGGGCTTGCCGGCATAAACGGCATGATGGGCTCGGGCGGTTTCGTGGTCATCGGGCAAGACCAGTGCGTCGTGGACACCGCGTCGTACCTCGTGCATTTCTCGGCACGGCAATCGTGCCGCAAGTGCAAGCCGTGCCGCGACGGCCTGGACGAGTGTGCCGCCATCTTCGAGCGCATCGTCGCTGGCGAGGGAAGCCTGCAGGATTTGGATCGCTTGCAGCACATTGCCGAGCGCAACTGCTCGTCGAAGCTCTGCGGGCTCGGGCGCACGTCGCTTTCGCCCGTGCTTTCGAGTTTGCACTATTTCCGCGACGAGTACGAGGCGCACGTGCAGGGGCGCTGCCCGGGCCTTACGTGCACGGCGCTCATCTCGTACGTCATCGACGAAGCCAAATGCCAGGGCGAGCGGTGCTGCCTGCTCACGTGCCCGGGCAATGCGGTCAAGGGACGCTTCGGCAAGCCGGGGCGCATCGTCGGGCGCCTGTGCCAGAAGTGCGGCATGTGCATGGTCTCGTGCCCGTATGGCGCCGTGCGCAAGGTCAGCCCGTAACGAACTGCTGTTCTGCCCGTCGACTCGCCGGATGCGTCGAGTCGACGGGCGGGGCAGCAGCCCATGCGGCCCGAAAACATTTGCGTTTTTTAAGACGAGGAGACGAGAAGAAGGGGGCAAAAGGGAAAAGACGAGTGATACGCAACGTAGGTATTGAAGAGAGGAGTGCGTAAATGGCAGAAGTTAAGACCGACTTCGGTCCCCAGGAAGGGCAGTTCGAAGCTGTGCACGAGAAGCTTGTGAACAAGCATGCCGGCGAGGAAATCGAGTACTGCACCTGCTGCCAGAACGGCTGCTTCGACATGTGCGTGTTGAAGTGCCACAAGAAGGACGGCGTGCTGACCGCCATCGAAACCGACAACATCGTGCATCCCAACACCGGACGCGAGGACGCCTACTACGGCGAGGACGAGTTCCGTCGTGGCATGTTCCAGCATCGTGCCTGCACCCGCGGCCGCGGCTGGCGCAAGGACGTGTACTCGCCCAATCGCATCAAGTACCCGATGCTGCGCGTAGGGCCCAAGGGCTCGCGCAAGTTCAAGCGCATCAGCTGGGACGAGGCCCTCGACCTCATCGTCGAGAAGTACCTCGAGACCCGCGAGAAGTACGGCCCCATGTCCGTCTACTGCGACGGCCTCATGGGCGGCTCGACCGACTACATCGGGCAGTTCATGCCTGGCGGCGCCATGGCCATCTGGGGCGTCGACTCCTATGAACCGCACGACCTTGCCGACACGTACCAGTTCGGCCGCCCGCTGACCATGGACGCGGCGACGTTCGACGGCGGCACCGAGGCCATGACCCTGCTCGATACGAAGGCCATCGTGCTGTGGGGCTTCGACGTGTACCTGAACTACCCCGAGTTCGTGTACTACTTCCAGCTGGCCCGCGAGAAGGGCATTCCGCTGATCTACATCGATCCGCGCTATACCTGGACCGCGCATCTGGCCGACCAGTGGATTCCCATCCGCCCGTCGACCGACGCCGCCATGCTCGAGGCAATGGCCTACACGATCTTCGACGAGGGGCTCGAGAACACCGAGTTCATCGAGAAGAACGTCGAGCCGACCGGCTTCGAGCGCTGGAAGAAAGTCATCACCGGCGAATATGACGGCCAGCCGAAGACGCCCGAATGGGCCGAAAAGATCTGCGGCGTTCCTGCCGAGACCATCAAGGCCATCGCGCGCCTGTGCGCCGACGGTCCCGTGTACATGCGCATGGTGTGGGCCGCGACCCGCATCCTGGGCGGCGAGGACCCTGCCCGTCTGGACAACTACCTGCGCGCCATTACCGGCAACATCGGCCGCGAGGGCTGCATCGGCACCGGTATGGACTTCGGCGTTCGTCCGCATTTCCCCACGCCGCCGATGAATTTCTTCGGCGAGCGCTTCGACAAGATCGAAGAGCACTGCGTCATCGAGGGCGAGATCTGGCATCGCGCCATCGCCGAGCGCAAGCGTTACGAGGCGGGCGAGATCAGCCTGGCCGAGTACAAGCGCATCGTGGGCTGCCCGCAGAACGAGACGGCTCCCAACATCAAGATGATTTGGCAGAACGTCAACCCGCGTAACATGATACCCAACTACTACGACTCGAACCTGCGCCTGCAGAGCGTGCTGGACACCCCGTTCGTAGCCTATGGCGCCTACACGTGGGCAACGACCATGACTTGGTATTCCGATCTGGTCCTTCCGCTGACCCACCAGTTCTTCGAGGGCGGTGGCGGCGACAACTTCGTGCTGCAGGGCTATTCGTTCAACACCGCGTTCAGCCCGGCTGCCGGCAACTACTTCATCGGCATGGGCAAGGTTCTTGATCCGCCGGGCGAGTGCCGCAGCCGCCTGTGGATCTTCAAGGAAGTCGCCGAGCGCATCCAGATTCCGGGCGACCCGGACGGTGCGTACGTCATCGACTACCTGTATCCCGACCTGAAGGGCGTCAAGTGGGAAGACCTTTGGGACGTCATCGACGAGAAGACCGGTGCCAACTTCGAGACCTGGCGCAACATGCCCGAAATCGCACCGCTCGATCCGCCGACCTGGGAGGAATTCAAGAAGGAGTCGTACTTCGTGCGTCCCATCGAAGGCGACTACTGGATCTGCCTGCGCGACGAGGTCAACGGCGAGAAGCCGTTCCAGACCGATTCGGGCAAGATCGAGTTCATCCCCAAGTTCCTGGAGGAGCACGATTACCACAACACGTCGTACAAGACGAAGTGCCTGGGCAAGGGTTACATCGAGGTTATCCCGCATTACCGCGATGTCGAGACGAGCCCGCTGTCGCCGCAGGTCAACCAGTACCCGCTGTACATGATCACGCCGCATGCGTTCTATCGCCAGCACTTCGCGCAGGACGAGAACCCGTGGTTCCGCGACGAGTACCGCATGGACGTGTGGATCAGCGCCGCCGATGCAGCGCAGCGCGGCATCAAGGACGGCGATCTGGTGCTCGCGCATAACGGCGTGGGCCAGTGCCTGGTCCCGGCGTACGTCACGAGCCGCCTGACCCCGGGCATTGCCTGCATGATCTTCGGGCGCAACTACGACCCGTCGCATCTGAAGACCGACATCATGCCCGAGGGCATCGACCGTGCCGGTTCGTGCAACTTCCTCATCCCGTCCGAGGATTACGACCATCGCCGCGGCATCCTGCTGTGCGCCGGCATGATCGAGATCACGAACGTCGAGGGCAAGCACTTCAACGTTGACGTCGAGGGGGTATAAGTAATGACTCAATATGCATTTTTCTTCGATCAGAACCGTTGCTACAACTGCCATGCTTGCGTCGTCGCCTGCCGTGACTGGAACGATATCCAGCCTGGTCCGGTAAAGTGGCTGCGCCTGCTGCAGTGGGAAAAGGGCGTGTGGCCGACCATGCGCATGAACACGTGCTTCGCCACGTGCTACCACTGCGAGAACCCGGTATGCGTCGAGGCGTGCGAGCACCATGCGCTGTTCAAGGAAGACAAGTACGGTGCCGTGCTGCTCGACGAGGACCTGTGCGAAGGCGATCGCAACTGCTGGAAGGCCTGCCCGTACGGCGCTCCGCAGTACGAGGACGACGCTCCCGGCACGCCCATGAGCAAATGCGACATGTGCTATGACCGTCTGGAGCAGGGCGAGCTTCCCACGTGCGTCATGTCGTGCCCGGGCCGTGCGCTGGACTTCGGCACGCTCGAGGAGATGGAGGCCAAGTACGGCACCCTTAAGGCGCTGCCTGACATGCCTGACGGCGAGTTCGTCAAGCCGGCCATCGTGTTCCGCCCGCTGGCAGAGCGCAAGAACATCGTGCCTTACGACGTGGATCGCGCCATGGAGCTCATGCGCGACCGTGGCGAGGACCTGCCGCCGCAATTCGAGTACGCCGACGTCGAGAGCGCCGAGGAGCGCATCGGCTACGGCAAGCTCGTCATGAAGGCTGCGAGCGTTGCGGAATCGCTCGCGCTTTCGAAGAACGAAGAAGGTTAAGAGGGAGCGGGCTGCCGTCCATCTGGGCGGCAGCCCTCCCTCCCGCCGCCTCGGGCGTCCGGCTCGCGGAGGGGTGGGGTGTTCGCTTGGCTTCGGCTTGCCGTCCCGCCGCCCCGTGAGCTCGGGGTGGTGGGCCTTTCGCTTGGCTTCGCCTAATCTAAGTGGATTACAG
>CAMPAJ010000010.1 GCA_946631805.1 uncultured Eggerthellaceae bacterium | reverse complement strand
CACCTACACGCCCAAGAACGGTAAGGCTAAGTCGATGAGCAAGGGGAAGTCAGGTGCGTACACGTTCGCGATGCCCAATGCTGACGTATCCATCGACGCGACCTTTACTGCCGTGCCCGAAACGTACACCGTCACGGTGGCAACCGCCACGGGCGGCACGGTAACCTCGAATGTGAAGGCGGCTTCCGAAGGCGATACCGTCGCCCTCACGGTAAGCCCTTCGAGCGGTTACTCGCTCTCGTCGTTGTCGTACACGACGGCAGATGGTAAGAGCACGTCGATTTCGGCGCCGGTAAACGGCAAGACCACGTTCAAGATGCCTGCGAGCGACGTGACCGTTAACCCCGTGTTCACGCGTGCTGCAGCCACGTCCTACACCATCACGTTCGATAAGAATGCGACCGACGCTACGGGCACGATGAATGCGCAGACGGTCCAGGCCCGCCAGGCCACTCCGCTGACCGCCAACACGTTCAAGCGTACCGGCTACACGTTCAAGTCGTGGAACACCGCCAGGGATGGCAAGGGTACCACGTACAGCGACAAGGCAAACATCACGCCCACTGCAAACATGACGTTGTATGCCCAGTGGACGAAGAGCTCGACGGCGTCGACCGCTGCAAGCGGCGGCAAGACGCCCAAAACTGGCGACACGCTGCCGGTGGGTGCTCTCGTGGCGACGGGGCTCGTCGTCGCTATTGCAAGCCTCGGTGCTGCCATGTATGCGCGTCGCCGCATGACGAAGCGCTAATCAGCGTTGATGGTTTGGTTGCGCGCCGCCCTGTGGCGGAATGCCAGCTGATGTCAGCGGTCTGTTTTCACGTCGCTAAATGGCGAAGTGAGAATTGATGAAAGCGATCTGCCATCATGCGCTTGACGTTTGAGCGGCCCCAAAAGTCGAGCGCGTGCATGTCGGATGAATCGGGACAATGAGTCGGAGATGCCTTCTCCGACTCATTTTTTTGATAACCCAAATCCCCGCCAGATTCTCACATGCCCGATATGCGTGCGCGACCTCCCATGTGCCCGAAATGCGTGCAGCGGCAAAGCTTTTTCACAGCGTATAATCGAGGCAATGCAAACTTTGCGAGCGAAAGGGCTCAACATGCCATCCGACCTGGGAAAAACGCTGCTCATCGCCAATCCGGCCGCGCAACGCGGCAATGGGGCGCAAGCTGCGCAGATAGCGTGCGATCTCCTGACCGAGTGGCTGGGGGAGGGCAGGTTGGAGTTTGCCCTAACCGAACGGCCCAAACACGCAATCGATCTTGCCGCGGAAGCCTCACGTGAGCGGCTCGACACGGTTATTGCCCTTGGCGGTGACGGCATCGTTCACGAGGTGGTCAACGGTCTTATGAAGCTACCCGAAGGCGACAGGCCTCGTTTCGGGCTGATTCCCGTAGGGTCGGGCAACGATTATGCCCGCACATTGGGGATGAGCGAATGCGTGCCCGATGCAGTCACGCAGTTTATCGGTGCCCATGAGCAAGCAGCTGACGTTGGCCGCTGTAACGGGGAGTTCTTTGCCGAAACGCTGTCGTTCGGTTTGGATGCGGCCATTGCGCTCGATACGGTGCAGCGTCGCCAACGCACGGGCGAACAGGGGACCATACTGTATTTGAAGAGCGGTCTGGATCAGCTGCTGCACCATCTGGACACGTATCACGTGTGTGCAACGCTACAGGGTGGTGATCAAGCGGGCGTGGCGGGCCCAGTATGCGAAGCGGCATACCCACCCAACGTGCCAAACGACGCGACAGGCATGCCCCGTGGCGCGGCTGGCTCGCCAGGCGATGCGGCGAACATACCCCGCGGTGTGACGGGCAACACAAGAGCGATGAATGACAACCATACTTTGCGCGAGGGAGCCCCTACCGCCAAGTCTGAAGCAAGCCAAGGCACGTCTTCCCAAATGGATTGCCTAACGAAGTCGCAAGCCCAGCGTACGATCGATGCCCCGATCCTCATGATGGCCGTGCAGGTCGGCCCTACGTATGGTGGCGGCTTCCGGATTTGCCCGAATGCGAGCATCAGCGACGGACTGCTCGACATCTGCTACGCAACTGCTCCGATGAGCATCCCCGAGGCAACCATCAAGTTCCTCAGCGCCAAGGACGCGCATCATACGAAGTGGAAGAACATCCACTTCGAACGTGCGGCCTCGCTGGAGGTCTCGTTCGATCGCCGTCCCCCGTGCCAGATAGACGGCGAGCCCCACGTCGCCGACTCGTATGTGATAGACGTGCTGCCTGCGGCGCTTCGCGTGCTGGTTGCATAAGCTTTCAAGTAATGGTTGAACCTTGCGCGCGCTTTTCCGCTCCCTCTTGTTTACGTTGCGGCGTGCTAAGGCGTAATATACGCTTATATGGTCATCAAGTAGGATGGCTTGGCGTGCATGGGTTGCTGCCAATCCCCATTGCCCTCCTGAACAGGAGGGACGATCTTGAGGCTGGTGCGAATAGCAACGCCTGCAAAATCGGCAACGGACGCGTAAAGGCGTTGCCCCGACGACGAAAGGACGCAGTATGACAGTACAGCAGGAGCTCAGCGAGTATTTGGCGGAATGCGGCGTATTCTATTTCGGCACCGTAGCTGACGGTGCGCCCGAGCTGCGCCCGCTTGGTTTTCAGATGTACCACGAGGGCCAGTTCTATCTGGGCATCGGCACCCACAAGGCCGTGTATGCGCAGTTGAAGGCCAACCCGAACGTGGCGATTTGCGCTACGAAGCCCGACGGCACGAGCTGGGTGCGCGTGGCCGGCAAGGCCGTGTGCGATGACGATCCTGTGCTCGTCGATGCTGCGTTCGCCGCGATGCCGCAGCTCAAGCCCATGTATGAGGCCAACGGCTGGACCATGGGCATCCTCCATCTGGAAGAGGCCAAGGTGACCTACTACGAGAACCTCATGGCCCCCGTTGCAACCGAGGAATTCTAAGGCAACGTCGTTCGATAGATGGAAAAGAGCCGGGGGTACATCCTCCGGCTCTTTTTCGTGTAACGGTCTAACAGTTATTGCAGCCGCTTCAAGATGGTGAGCGTGTTCTTGCCGTTTTCGTAGGCGTACGACACCTCGTCCATCATTTGCTTGACCATGAAAATGCCCAAGCCTCCGACCCGGTTCATAATGGCTTCGGGCGATGTGTCGGGGTCGGGTTTTTCGAGTGGATCGAAAGGAATCCCATCGTCGAGGAACTGCACGATTACGCGCAGAGGGTCGTCGAGCACCTCGCAGCGGATTTCCACGCCGTCATCGCCTGTGAGCCCCGCATAGCTTACGATGTTGACCAGGATTTCCTCGATGGCAACTTCGACCTGGTACAACGCTCGGTCTGGGCAATCGTAAAGGGAGAGTTCTTTCTTCACGAATTCCGTAACGGGGTAAGGATCGTTATCGGTTGCGGGAACGGTGATGCTTTTCATATCCGGCCTCCCTCCTACGCGCAACTATTCGATGTTGAACATTGCGGCGAAACCGGTCATCTCGAACACTTCCATAACGTTGTCCTGCACGTTCCTGACTGTAAGCGTGCCGCCGTTGGCGCGTACGTCGGTCTTCAGACGTTTTAAAGCGCGCAAACCGGCGCTTGCGATGTATTCAAGATCGGCCATGTTCAACGCGACGTTCTTGGCCTCTTTGGCGGCTTCGGCGAACGCTGCCTCGGCTTCGGGAGCCGCTTTTACGTCGAGCCTTCCGCCAAGCGCGATTTCACTGACGTCTCCGGAAACCGTCCTAGTAATCGAAATCATGCCTTGCTCCTCTCTACGCCGCCCGTATCGGCGGCCGATCGTTCAAAGGAATCTGGTGCGAAACAGCGGTTGCGCCCCCATTTTTTGCCTATGGCCTTTCATTACCTTTATACAGCAATTCGCGTATGGTTGCGGCGTTGATTCGGGGAGCTTCGTTTATAAACGATTTGATGCGTGTATTTCGTGAATTGCAAACCACTGTGAAAAAACGGAGGAATCGGATTCGCTTTTCGCTCGTATAGTTAGTTGTAAGGGCCGTATCGGATCAGTGAGGTTGCTCGCCCATGAACGCTGCCATAATTGCGCAATTCGCATTTGCCACGTTGCTACCAGTGGCAGCTTCCGTCGTGCTGGTGCTCTTGCGCACGCGTTCAGGCGTGGCGCGCATGCCCGAACGGGGTTGGCAGGTTGTCGTGGGAGTCGTGTTCGGCCTCATTGCCATATACGGTACCGAGGCAGGCATCCCCGTGAACGGCGCCATGATGAACGTGCGTGATGCCGCGCCGTTGGCGGCAGGACTTTTGTTCGGCGGGCCAGCTGGCATAATCGCCGGCGTCATCGGCGGCGTGGAACGTTGGCTTGCGGTCATGTGGGGCGTGGGGGAGTTCACGCAAGTAGCCTGCAGCGTGGCGACCGCCTTCTCGGGCATTTACGCTGCGCTTTTGCGTCGCTATCTTTTCGAGCGGCATATACCAAACCTTTCCATGTCGTTCGCCACGGGTGTCGTGGCCGAAGTCCTGCACCTGATGCTCGTGTTCTTCACGAACGCTGACCAGGTCGAGCGGGCGTTTGCGGTAACGCAAGCATGCGCACTGCCAATGATCACGTGCGTAGGCCTCTCGATGATGCTCTCATCGTTGGCGGTGACGCTGCTCAAACATCAGCCTTTGGTGACGCCGGTTGCCGAGCGCAACGTGGCGCGCATCCTGCATACCCGCATGCTCGTCGCTATTATCGTGGCGTTCCTGATCACTGTAGGGTTCACGGCGCTTTTGCAGACGAACCTTTCGCGTGCCGAAACCGCGAGGTTACTCCAGCTGAATATCGATGACGTCGAGCAGGATATCACCGAAGCCTCGGATGCCAATCTGCTCGAACTTACGCAGCGTGCCGCCGCGGAGCTAGCGTCGGTGCAGTCGGCGACGAGCGGCAAATGCGCAGAGCTCGCGGATGAGCTCAATGTCGCAGAAATAAACGTCGTTGATGCAAACGGCATCATAACGGCGAGCACCAATCCGGATTTCATCGGGTTCGACATGGCTTCGGGCGAGCAATCTGCGGCATTTCTCGTCCTGTTGTCGGGAAGCGGTCAAACGCAGCTCGTGCAGGGGTATCAGCCCATCGCCTACGACGCCAGCACCTCGCGCAAGTATGCCGGCGTTTCTGTTGAAGGCGGTTTCGTGCAGGTAGGCTACGATGCGCAGAACTTCCTGGGTGACCTCTCGTCGCACGTCGAAGCGTCGGTAAGAAACCGCCATGTGGGTCAAACTGGCGTGCTCGTCGTCGTTGACGAGCAGGGAAGCGTCATAAGCACACATGGCGACGATAGCGGCAAAGCGGTGGACGCGCTCGTGTCGGATACGTCCAAAGCCAGCGCGACCGAGCTGTTCACCACGGAGTTCGACGGCGAGGAATGCAACGCCGTATACCGCGAAGTCGAAGGCTACCGTATCATCGCGTTGCTGCCCGTAGCAGAGGCCAACGCCTCCCGCGACGCGTCGGTGCTCATCATGTCGTTTATGGAAGTGCTCGTCTTCGCAGCACTGTTCCTCGTTATATATGCCGTTATCAAGCTTGTTGTCGTGCGCGGCATTCGAAAGATGAATCGGCAGCTCGGCCAGATCACAGAAGGAGATCTGGATGTCGTGATCGATGTGCGCACGGTTTCTGAGCTCTCGTCGCTTTCGGACGACATCAATCAAACGGTCGGTGCACTCAAAGAATCGTTGGCGATGGTGAAGGCTGACTTGAGCATGGCGGCGAGCATTCAGACCAACACGTTGCCCGACATCACTTCGGCCTTGACCGAGCGCAGCGAGTTTGATTTGTTCGCAACCATGGAACCCGCCAAGGAGATTGGCGGCGACTTCTATGACTTCTTCTTGGTGGATGGCGATCACTTGGCGCTCGTCGTGGCTGATGTATCGGGCAAAGGCATCCCTGCTGCCCTGTTCATGATGCAGTCGAAGGCTATTATCAAGATGGAAGCGCTTTCGGGGCTTGATCCGGCGAGCGTGCTGACCAAAGCCAATGCGGATCTTTCCGAAAAGAACGATGACGACATGTTCACGACTGCTTGGCTCGGCGTGCTCGAGATCTCTACCGGCAAGCTCGTCTATGCTGATGCGGGGCACGAGAAGCTCGCGTTGTTCCAGAACGGTGCGTGGGATGTGCCGAATAAGCCGAACGGTGCTGTGGCGCTGGCTTCGTTTGCGCAGGAAGATTACGATGAGCTTCCCGAGAAGTACCGATTCCGCAATCACACCGTGATGCTGCGCCCGGGCGATGCTGTGCTCCAGTACACCGACGGCGTGACCGAGGCGACCGATGCCGAATGCGAGCTGTTCGGCGAAGAGAGGCTCCTCAGTGCCCTGAACGATGCGCCAAACGCGGATCCCAATGAAGTGCTGCCGTTCGTGCACGAGAGGATTGCGGCGTTCGTGGGGGATGCTTCGCAGTCCGACGACATCACGATGCTCGGACTGATGTACAAGGGACCAGCTCGGGAGCAGCAGATTAACTAACCGTCTATTCGGGGCGATTGCGGCCGGCATCCCTCGTTCACCAGCGCTCACGCGCGTGAACAAGCCTCCGTCCCTTGTTCGCCCTGGGGATGTATAATTCCGATATCTTTTCATCGGCGATTGAGGAGATGGGAAATGGACATCGACGCGAGCCAGTACCTGAACGAGGCGGATGTTTGGGCGCAAAGCGTCCGAGAATCCCTTTCCAAGCTTGTCGCGGAGGGGAAGGATGATACGCCGGAATACGCCTCGCTGACGGCGTCCCTCGCTTCTTTCCTGTGCCTGAGGGGCATCGCATCGCTGCTGAGGGAAAACAGGTCTCTTCTGGACGAGAGCGTGTCGCTCGCAAGGGAGGGTAACGCGATAGCGGAAACAAGCCTGTCCGTCGTTGAGCATCTTGAATCGATGATGGAGGGTGAACAAGGGACGGAGGTTTGTTCACGCGATTAAAAGATTGCCGTAGAGTCAGCGCGCACGCGCGTGAACAAACCTCCGTCCCTTGTTCACCCGAGGCGATGGTCGCGATGCAGGACGTGTTGCGACCTATTTGCGACCAAACGATTTTCGGGATAAATAAAACTGGCACGTTTTACCAGGTCAGTGAAGGTTTCTGGCTCCCCACAGGCAAAACAATACGAACCCCGAATGGGGTTCGTACGAGTAGTTTCTGGCTCCCCGGGTAGGATTCGAACCTACAACCCTCCGGTTAACAGGGGGTCTGGGTTGATAAAAACCCTGCTCTGGGCTCTCAATAACACCTGATAAATGTGTGTGACCTGTGGTTTTTCTATTCTGCAGATAAACCGCTGTTCACGTTTCTCACGCGTTCCAACAAGCACTTGTTGGTTTTTTGTTGGTTGCTATGTTGGTTCCATTGTTGGTTTTTCGCAGCCGCAAAAAACGGTGGAAAAGCGAGAGAAAGGCAGCGAGATGATCTATACGAGCAGGGGCATGCGCAGGCGCGGCGACAGCGACAAGTGGGAGGTGGTCCTATCCCACCGCGACCCGTTGTCAGGTGAGCAAGTGCCCACTTACCACACGGTCGAGGCCAAGACCGAGAAGCAAGCGAGGAAGAAACGCGACGAGCTAATACTGGAGCTCGAGAGGAAAGGCGCGGCGGCTACGAGCAAGATCACCGTCCGCGAGTTCATGACAGCCTTCGTGGACTACAAGGAGAAGGCCGCGACCGTCGAGCCATCAACGATACGAGGCTATCGCAAGGACGCATCCTTGATCAGCAGATACATCGGCGACGTGCAGCTACGCGATCTAGGTATCGCCGAGGTAAACGGCTGGATGGCGCAGATGACAGCCGAGGGGTACTCCCCGAAAACCGTCACGAACCCGTTCAGGCTGCTCAAGCAGGCGCTCAAGTGGGCCGTAGCCCAAGACATGTTGACGAAGAACCCGTGCGACTTCTGCAAGCCGCCTAAACGATCGAAGACCAAGATCAACGCGCTCAATCGCGAGGAGCGAACTCGCATGCTCGGCCTTGCACGCCAGGCGCCAGGGCAGCCCCTCTCGATGGCGATAGAGCTCGCGCTCACCACGGGCATGCGCAGGGGCGAGATTTGCGCGCTCCGCTGGTCGGACCTGAACGACGACTGCACCATCAACGTGAGCCACGCGTTCGGGCTCAAAGAGGGTGGCTACTACCTCAAGGAGCCCAAGACCCACAGCTCGGCCAGAACCATCCCCCTCACGAAGCGAACCTTCGAAGTGCTCTGTGCCATGCGCAGAGATTCCATGCGCATCCTCGAGGGAATGGGGGTGCGCTCCGCTGACCCGTTCATCCTCGGCACCCAGGAGCCCGACTCGCGCCCCTACAACCCATCGCTCCTCGGCAAGGAGTACGCTGCGTTCTGCAAGATGAACGGCTTCAACTGCACGTTCCATGACCTTCGGCACACATTCGCCACAATGATGATCGCTGCCGGAACCGACGTCCGCACTGTTGCGAGCTATCTCGGTCACGCATCGGTCTCGATGACATTGAACATCTATGCCGACGTCGACCCCGATGCGAAGCTCAACGCGGTGGAGAAGATAATGGACTCGTTCGACATGGACATGGACAGCTTCTTCGGGAACGACCCTCTGAGCGCGCCCGTGCCTCAACCGCAAGTACCGGGCATCACCTTCACCGTAGAGCAGTTGGAAGCGCTGCTGGCTCAGGCCAGGCACTCGCAGGGCATTGCGGTATAGGTCTGTCAGAGCGCATCCATGATTTATAATTGGGTGGTCACGCCAATCGAATACTTGCAACCAATACCCCCAATGAGGGGCACCTGTCCATTTGGTATTGGTTGCAATCCCAAACGGCGTGACACCCGGGGCGGGTGTCTCTCATTCCGAGAGATCCGCTTCCCGCCCATGGGTTGGCGCGCCAGAAAGGACGGATCCATGGCAAGCAAGAGCGAAATCCCTCCTGATGTAGTCACCGCGATTGTGCAGAGCTCGGAGCGCCTCGAGGGTGCTGCGTCGATCCTGGTCATGCTTGAAGAAAATGCGTCAGGTTCGGGGCCAGGCGTCAAAGCGTCGGAACTCGCCGCCGTGCGCAGCATCATTGAGGCAAGCGTCAAACAGCTCGACGAAGCTTGGGAAGAGATCTGATCTTTACCGAATCGAATTACAGCATTTGGATATACGGAATTGTTTTACGCTTTCGACCTTCGGATTATGGGCTCGTTAAACCCCAGGCTAAAACCGAGAGAACGCAAGGCGCTCTCCGACGAGCAGGCTATCGAATTAGCAGTGGCGCGTCGCTCGAAGCGGCCTTCGCGGCTGCGCAGCCCAATGTGAGCGCGAGCTCTATCGACGCGCCATCGCCGCTGGAGACGAGCGCTATGCAACACATAGCCTTGCTTTCCTGATTGAACGCAAAAATCCGCAAGAAGCTGAGATGCTTTACAGGCGTGCGATGAATGCCGGAGATCGAACATGCGCGCCCAACAACCTCGGCGCTTTGATCGTTTCCAGAGAGCCAGATGAGGCCAGAAAGCTATTCGAACAAGCTACCGATGCTGGCGAAACAGTATATGCAGCTTGCAATCTCGCCCACACATATTTAGCAACAGACACAGATAGGTCAATTGCCCTATACGAACAATCTTTAAGCGATGGAAACGAGACGGAAGCGAAGCTCGGTCTTGCTTACCTAATCAGAGATTCGCAGCAACAAAGAGCAAGCGAATTGAAGGAGCAGGCGCTTGCTGCGTCAAATCTTAGGAAGTCATTTGCATTTCTGATTAAGGTGGTAGCCGCATACGATTACGAAACGGCTTTAAGAATAACGCGGTACTTCATGAGCAATGGATATCCGAAAGCTTGGGAAGCTTTGGTCATGCTTGTGTTTGCTTATGATTACGACCCGGAAACAGGCGTGATCTTATTCGGCACAGACCCTGAAACTAAAGCGAGAATCCCATGGCTTGCATTGAAGCCGGTCAATGACGGGGTACTTCTTCTTTCAAAATACGTCATACGCAAAATGCCATTTGCAAAAAAGAACGCCGAGACAAATTGGGCGGAATCAGAAGTGAAAAAATGGCTAAATGGCGTATTTGTGACAGAATATCTGAACGCTAAAGAAGAAGCGCTACTGAAGACCCATCCAAGATTAAGCGATAGAGCTTTTTGTATCACAGAGGCAGAGCTTGACGAGTGTATCGCAGATGGTGCTAAAAAGGCGATTAAAACGGCCAGCGACTTCCGAACACACCGAAGGACAAAATGGTGGCTTCGATCCGTCGAGGAGTGCGCACCGAACGCACCTTGCCTAGATGAATTGGGGAACTGTTACCGGGTTAGCGTGTTTCTAGAGCAGGGTGTGAGACCCGCAATAATCTGCAAAATTGAAGGTTTATAGCTATGAGATGACGCACAACAACGCGTAAGTCGCCGTAAGGAATAAATAAGGAAAAGAAGCGCTCTGGTCGGAACAAGGAGCAATCCGCCATCGCGCGTTGTCACATGAAATCAACCTTCTGCCTGCGGAAAGATGTCTGCAGTATAGTTTGTCGTCGGATGAAGTAGAACCAGAAACATATTCCCACTCAATCGGGCTGAGAAGGTTCGTCGTGCGCCCGCGTATTGTAGCGTATTCGAGGTTGCTTGACGTATCGGCTATGTATCGCGTTCGACGATTCGAGTGTTACCCAAACGTGTCTCACGGCAGCCTACAGAAAGCATTTGCCTCCACCTTGAACACATCCGCTATTTGATCACCGGAAGGGATACCATGAACACGGCCCCGCCCCCGGGGGCATCCTCCACGCGGACGCTTCCGCCCATTGATTCCGCCGCGTGCTTCACGATGGCGAGGCCGAGGCCCGTTCCGCCGGTCTCGCGAGAGCGACTCGGGTCAGCGCGGAAGAACCGCTCGAAAACACGCTCCTTCAGCTCGTCAGGGACTCCGGGACCTTCGTCGGTAACGAAGAGCGTCACGGCATTCTCGGAAGACGCGATGCGTACCGATACCGTGCCGTCTTCCGGACTGTGCTTTATGGCGTTGTCCACAAGGTTGTAGACCATCTGCTCCGCGATGGCAGGGTTACCCAATACGACCGCGTCGTCCGAAAGGTCAGCCAGCAAAGAAACGCCCTTGCCCTCAGCCGCAGGGCGCAAGCGCTCGACCACGCGCAGACACGCACCTGCCAGCGGCACCCTCTCCGTATCGATTCCATCCTCCTCCAGGCGCGATAGCATCAACACGTCATCGATGAGGCCGCGCATGCACTCTGACTCCCGCCGGATAATTCCCGAGAAGCGAGGGACGTCCTCCTGGGTGACGAGTCCTTCCTCCATGAGCTCGGCGTACCCGCCGATCACTTGCAGCGGTGTCTTCATCTCATGGCTGACGTTGGCCGTGATTTCGCGCCGGAGGTCCATGGACTTCTCGAGCTGGGTGCGCTGCGCGTCCACGCGCTTCAACAGCGGTTGCAGCTCGTCGTAGGCATTATTGTCAAGCGGGCGCGCGAGATCGATGCCGTGCAGCGGCTTAACAATCGCGCGCGTGATCAGCCTTGATGCAAGCAGCGACAGTAGGAACGCAGCCGCCATCACCACCAAGAGCGGAACAGCCATCCTGCTGAGGAAGGATGCGAGCGAAACACGCGTCTCGGCGAGCCTGACGACGACTCCGTCTCGAACCAAAGCCGCCGCATAGAGACTGTCTGCCCCGAGGGTCTCCGAGCGCCGCATGACACAGGCCTGCCCAGATTCCCTCGCCTGGACGACCTCTACGCGCCTGGAGTGGTTCTCCATAGAGGTCGGATTGGCGTAGCTGTCGTAGAGTACAGTACCGTCGGCCGCCACAAGCGTCGCTCGCGTCTCTACAAACGGAGTTTCCGCTAGCCTGATGGTCATGGCCTCGCCGTTCGGCTGCTCCTCGAGCGCGCTTGCGCAGGCCTGCGCTTGCGCAAGGAGGAGGTCCTCGGCGTCGCGCTCATACGCAAAGAAGCTTGCTGTGGTGACAACGACACCGACAAGCGCCGATATCGCGAGCGATACGGCGAAAAACAGGGCGAACGCCCTTCTCATCAGGCTCCTGCGCCCGTCACCCGTCATCGGGCGTCCTCTCTTATGCGGTACCCAACGCCGCGAACTGTCTGGACAAAATCCCCGGCACCGGGATGCGCGTCGTTCAGCTTGCGTCGCAGGGTCTGCACGTGCGTATCGACCGTGCGCGTCTCGCCGATGAACGTTATGTTCCAGACCGATTCAAGAAGCTGCGCGCGGCTAAGCGCATGTCCCCGCTCTTGGAGCAGCATGCGCAGCAGGTCGAACTCTTTGAGCGTAAGGTCGAGCGGCTCCCCGCCTGCGTACGCCTCATGCGCCGCCTCGTCCAGCTCGATGCATCCGCAGCGCAGCTTAGCCCGAGCTTCCGGCGTGGATACGCGGCGCGCTCGCCGCAGAAGAGCGTTACACCTGCTTACCAGCTCCATCATGCCGAAAGGCTTCGCGAGGTAGTCGTCAGCGCCCGCATCGAGCCCAGTCACCTTGTCGTACTCGGTGCCCTTCGCGGTAAGCATCATGACGGGAACATCGCGAAAGGTGGCATTGGCGCGGATCTCGGAGAGAATCCCGAGCCCATCGACGCCCGGTAGCATTATGTCTAGCAGGACGAGGTCTGGGGGCACCTTCGCGCATGCCAAGAAGAAAGGTTTCGCATCGGAAAAGCCCTCCGCGTCGAGTCCTGCCTGCCTGAGGGCGTACAGCGCGAGCTCGCGTATGTTCGCGTCATCTTCTACGTAGTAAATCATGGCCGTATTTTACTTCCAACAAGCTCGACAAAGCCACGTGGCAGTGTCAAGATTAAGCAAAATCTCGGCCTCACGTGTTCTCTATGAGTATCGTCTCAAGGCATTCGGCTGCGCCCTCGATGGCGTCCGACGATTTCTCGATGGCGGACAGGATCGAATGGGCGATCCTCCTCGCCTCGCCGTCGACGTCCGGCTTCCCGTAGAGCTCGCGAACGGCTTCGATGTAGACGCGGTCGCATTCGCATTCTGCGTCCTGCGAGGCGACGAGGTGCCGCTTCACCTCCTCGAAGCGGTTGAGCCTCGAATCCATGAGCTCAACGGCCTCCTTAAGCGATCCTGCCGACTTCGCGACAAGGGCCGCCATGGTGCGCCCCGTCGGCTCTACACCCTCGCTGTGGTAGTAGTACGCCTGTATCGCTATGTCCTCGATCGCATCGCACACGTCGTCGATGGCGTTTGCGAGCGCCGCCATGCTCCCGCGCTCGTAGGGGACGACGAAATCTGCGAGCAGGCGCGCGTGAATCTGGTGGCACACCTCGTCGGCATCGTTCTCGACCGTGTGCAGCGAGTCGACGAGTTCGCGTGACCCGAAATCGCCCGAGTCGAGCGAGCTTGCCAGGTTGCAGGCGAGTTCGTGTGCGTAACCCGCTTGCTTCGCGTACGCTTTAAAGTAATTGAACCCGTCATCCTTGTTAAACAGCGGTTTCCTCCTATAAGTTGCTTTGTCGATCATCTTCTTGCCTCGTCCGATTGGGTCTCCTACGAGACCAGCAGTGCCGCCTCGGTGAATAGGAACGCGAGCAGGCCGCATCCCGGGAAGGTCAGGACCCAGGTGAGCACCATGTTCTTCGCGAGGTCCCACTTCACAGCCCTTACTCGCTCCTCCGCCCCGACGCCCATGATCGCGGTGGTCTTCGTGTGGGTCGTGGACACCGGCATGCCCGTGAACGTCGCGAGCCCGATGCAGAAGCAGGCCGACAGGCAGGCGGCGAACCCTTGGCTCTGGTCCATCTTCACCATGTTCATGCCCACGCTCTTGATGATCTTCCTCCCGCCGACGGCCGTTCCAAAGCTCATGGTCAGGCTGACGAGCACCACCATCCAGATCGGGAAACCCTCCATCGAGGACGTCCCGTAGACGCCGAGCATGACGGCGAGCATGGTGAGGCTGAGGAACTTCTGGCCGTCTTGCGCGCCATGCAGCATGGCGACGCCGGCGCCCGCGGCGATCTGCGCCCACTTGAAGAACGCGTTGGCGCCCCTGCGGGAGACGCCCCTACAGACAATTTTGATGAGGCGGGAGAACAGCCAGCCAGTGCCGAAACCGATGCCAGTGCTGATTACGAGCCCATACAGAACCTTCGCCCATTGGTCGAAGTTGACACCCGACAGCCCGCCTTGGAGAGCGATAGCGGCACCAGTAATCCCAGCAATCAGGGAATGACTCTGGCTTGTCGGTATGCCCATTGCCCACGCCGCCACACCCCAGACAATGATAGCTGCCATCGCGGCCGCGAGGGCGATGAGCGCCGCGTCGTCGTCCCCGCCGAAATCGACCATGCCGAAGATGGTGCTCGCAACCGCCGTGCTCACCATCGTGATGAGGACCATGCCGATGAAATTGCAGGCTGCAGCCATGATGATCGCGGGGCCCGGGCGCATCGCCCGCGTCCCCACGACCGTCGCAATCGCGTTGGGCGCGTCGGTCGCCCCGTTGACAACGGTCGCCCCTAGGCAGAGCAGTATGATTACCCCAAGAATCGGGTTTGCTGCAATCGCGCCGACCACGGCTTCCGCGCTTATCTCCAAGGTTTCTCCTCCCATCGCGTTTCAGATGCAGAAACGATGCTAGGGAGGCCTCGTAAAGCCTGTGGAAGACGAATGTCAAATCTTCGCAAAGCTTCTGAACGGATGCTTCATAGGGGGCGCGGGGCATCCCCCGCAGAAGCGCGGAGCAGCGCGCCCTATGGCGTATCTACGAATCACGTTTGCACATGGACGCCAAGCGGCGGGTGACGGGCCTCGAGCACCGCCAACCGCCGACAAGTGCGGCAACTACGGCATCGGCCGGTAAGCGCCTAGTCTAGCGGTGCCGGGGTGGTGAAAGCTGCCCTGTAAGAAGCGCTTTCTCATTTAACGAAGTGGTGTGCCAAATGCGGGGGCACACCACTTCTGTTATAACCCAAGCCAATAGTGCAAAAATGAGTCTTTTCGTACCGCCAGGAAGACCCTTTCGGAAGTTGAGTACAGCAGAGAGGTATTCGAAGCGAACTCGAGGATCCCTGACGGATTCCTTGTATTAAGGCCAATTCGATTATATAATAGCCAAAAATGTTCTAATTGGCTAAGATACTCTGAAGGTGGCGAGGATACCCAGATGGCTCAGTTCGAATATGGAGAGATCCTCGATAGCCTCATGACGCCCGATGTCGTGTCTGCCCTCGGCAACGTGCGCGAGCACCGAGGAAGGCAGGAGCTATACAAGTCACTGCAGCCTGCAACCTTGGAGAAACTATGCGAGGTGGCCAAAATCCAGAGCACGGGCGCCTCCAACCGCATCGAGAACATCTCGACCTCCGAGGTACGACTGCGCGAGCTGATGCAGCGCAAGGTCGAGCCTTTGAACCGCGACGAGCGCGAGATCGCCGGCTACCGCTACGTGTTGGACATGATCCATGAGAGCCACGAAAGCATCCCGGTCACGCCGAGCGTCGTTCTGCAGCTTCACCGCGACCTCTACCGCTTCTGCGACGTCTTGTTCGCTGGGCGCTGGAAGGACACCGATAACGTCATCGCCGAGCGCGCAGAGGACGGAAACATGGTAACGAGGTTTGTCCCGACGAGCGCGACCGCCACGCCGGCCGCGATGGAGCGCATCTGCAAGGAGTACAGCCGGTGGTTCAAAGATGGCACCTACGACCCTCTGCTCGTTTCCCTCGTCTTCGCGTTCGACTTCGTGAG
>CAMPAJ010000009.1 GCA_946631805.1 uncultured Eggerthellaceae bacterium | reverse complement strand
CGTAGTCCTTCCACTCCTCGATGTCCTTGCACACGATCTTGTCGGGCGTGTGCACAGGGAACGCGCCCGGCTGGCCATCGGCCCAGGAGACCGTGACGCCCCAGTTGTTGACCACGTTGACCTGGCCCGGGCGCGGGTTGTGGCGCCAGCGGTAGGTGGCCGTGTTTGCGAACGGGATGTTCAGGGCTTCGTACTGCTTCACGAAGCGCTCGGGCTTGCCGCCCTTCATCACCTCAAGGAGGTTCTCGCGGGGTGTGAGCATAAAGTTCCTTTCTCTCATAATCACCCTATGGAAGTACAGTTGCTCTAACTTACGCTCATTATAAAGACGCACTCGTTAAATGCACTGTGTTTTGCGTTTAGTTTGCCCTCCAGGCTATCGTGCGTAATGCACAATGTTCCTTCGGATGCCAAAATCCAAATGCGTCCTTCTACGAGTATGAGCAGAATGGAGCAACGTGATTGCGTGCATTGCGCAACGACGGAGTATTACAAACTAACGGTTTTGCAGCTTCTGCTGCTTTTCGAACCCTTCTTTTAGGATGGGCTCGACCTTGCGCAGGTAATTGTCGAAGTCGTAGTGGTCACGGCCTTTCAAATCGAGCCCAGCCACTTGATAGAGCACCTTGAGCGCCCGTTCGTACCTCTTGTTATCCTGCAGAATTTCGATGATTTTCGCGGCGAAATGCATACGCGTATAGTTGCTGTGCTCGCCCTCCCACCATGCGTCGTAGTCGCGCATCAGTCGTTTGACGTCGCGCTTCTCGTTGTAGCGGTCCAGGATGGGCATGCACGTCTCGTGCTCGTCGGTTACATCGGCCTTGTTGCGGGAGTTGTTGCGCACCGTGTGGACGGTGAACAAGATTCCGATAATCAAAATCGGGAACAGCAGGATGAGGAGCTGATTCGGATTGAACTGCTTGATCAGAAGAACGCAAATGACAATCGCCACAATCAGACCGCCGGTTCTGAGGCCGACCTCGAGCGGAGATCGCTTTTGCCTGCTTGCGCGCGCTTCGGCAAATGCATCCATCAATCCGGCCATTCGTACACCTCCAATCATTCACTGTTCCCGACGAAGTACGTAGCCAACCACGTTCGATAACTATGCCACGTAGTCTTGCGAAGCGGTGCGCAGCCCGCAAAGGAACCGAGCCGCGCACCTTTCAAGTACTTAAGCAACTAATCGTTACTGCTCGTCCTGCTGACGCTCGGCGATTTCAGCCTGGCACTTGGCGAGGACGTCGTTGTTGATCCTGTAACCGAAGATCAGGATCAGCATAGAGATAACGCACAGGATGGCGGGGAGCACGAACCAGCCGTTGATGATGCCCTCTTGCAGGGCAGGTGTCGACTGATCGGCCGTCATGCCAGCGACGAAGCCAGCAGCACCCAGGATAGCCGGGATGACAACGCCACGGGCGAAGAAGCCGACCTTGAGCGGCAGAACCTGCAGGCCAGAAATCCAGCCAGCGGAGTTCTTGCCGGTTTTCCACTCGGAGTAGACGACGCAGTCGCCATACATCGCGGGGATAACCGCATAGATGAGGCCGTAGCCAGCCTGGGCGATGGTCATGCACACCACGACGACCATCATCTGCGTGTAGCTGAAGCGCGCGATGAGCAACATGGCGATCATGACGATGAATGCAGCGATAACCGCGTTCTTGGAGCCCTTGAGCGCCTTGGCAACCGGGCCGCCGAGATAAGCGCCGACGACGGTACCGACGTTGGTCGCGAAAATGTAGTTGGCGAGCATGCCGGGGTCAAACGCGACGTAGGTAAAGTAGTAGACTGCCGTGCCGCCGACTACGAAGTTGAAGATCCACTTGGCAATGTCGCCGAGCATCAGGAAGATGACGTTCGGATTCTGGGCGATGGAACGGCCCAGGTCGCCAGCAGAGTTCTGGGATTTGTCTTCCTTCTTGGCAGACTTCCAGTTGGCGAGCTCTTCCTTGGTGTATTCCTTCTCGTACCCCTTGGTCAGGGCAAAGTGCACGTTGTAGAGAGCAGCCATGCAGCAGCCGAAGACAAACGCGGCGAACGCGTAGTTAGCAGGCGCCGCAGCAGGGTCTGTGTTCTGATTGCCCAGAATCATCGCACCAACCATGGCGACGGGCGGGAAGATGTAGGCGAACAGAATCTTGGAGGCGTTGGACCACATGCCGCGCGTCGAGGCGAGGTGAGCACGATCCTCGGGCGTCTTGCCGACCACCGCAATCATCGAGACGTTCGCAACGTACGGGAAATCCCAGCAGCAGTGCGATGCCACATAGAACACCGTGATGAGCACAGCGGTTATGACCGGGCTGTCCGAGAACTTGACGTAGTCGAGCGCGAACAGGATCGGAACGACCCAAGGCATGATGAACAGCCAGGAGCGGTAGCGGCCCCAGCGCATGGGCTTAATCGTGTTGATAATCGCGCCCCACAGCCAACCGACAATAGCGTCGATGACCGAGCCGACCGTCGACACGATGCCGGCGAGCACTGGGTCGAGCATCGCGCAGTTGGTGAGGAAGAACACGAAGTAGTAGTTCTCCACCGAGTTCATGATGTTGAAGCCGAAGTCGCCGACACCATAGAAGAACCTGAGTCCCGTCGACAATGGCTTGTAGTCCGCGGGCAACGCGGGCGCGGCAGATTGTCCCTGTGGCTCTGCCTGTGCGACTTTTGTCTCGTCACTCATGCTTAATCCCCTTTCTTAATGAGTAGACGTCATAGAGTTGCCGCCCGTGCGGGGCCCCTATGCACAATCGGCAACTCTAAACCCACCTTGTATTGCATGTTAAAAAATGCCGCTCACGTTCACAAGTGCACCAGATGCCACACTTTGCCCAATTCATTGTGCATTAGTGCACATCGCTTATTATAATACTTTGAACGAAATTCAACAAAATGTATTCGATTTGCCGAACGGGCCGCTATTTGCCCAGAAAAGTGCCAGTTAATCCGCAGTGAATGACACTACAAAGCTGTAACGAGTTCTACTCATTGGATAAATAAAGGATCAGCATGAACCTAACTCTGCGCTACATGTTTACGAAGACGCTTTCGCTCGAGCCTAAGGCCCGTATAGCCGACGAGCACGTCGCGCCGTTGAAGATTCAATGGGTCGGTATCGCCTCGACGCGATTTGCCAGCCATGCAGGATTCCTCTATTTCGTCACCGACGAAGCCGAAGTGCCCTCGCCCGCCCTCGACCCAGCCGATACGTTCGGCTGCGTTGTAGCGGAATCGCTCGCAACGCGCTGCGCCGGCATACCGCGCATCATCGTGCCCGACACATGCGACCTTGACCGGCTGTTCGACTGCCTGGTAAAAGAGATGGAACGGTACCGCAATTGGCATGAGCTGATAAACGACTTGCTCCTTTCCGATGCACCTTACCAAGACTTAGTAGACGCTACGGCGGAATTCGTTCCTCGTCCCCAATACATCGCCGACGCCGGCTGGCGCATGATTTCGCGCGTTGATTTTGAAATGGGCGAGATAAGCGCCACCTGGCATTATCAAATGCTGCACGATGGGCTCTACCCGCTAAACATCGTGGAGGCGCTCAACAGGACGGGCGATTATTACCGCATCTCGAATCTACCGCGCGCTTCGCTCGTGGATTCCGAGGTGTACACGATGCGCATCTTGGCAAAACCCATCCGCTTTCGCGGAAAGCTCGCGGGATATTACTTCATGATTGATACCTGGGGCGATTTGGGCTATTGCGAAGTTGAAATCGCCGAGGAATTCGGCAAGCTCATCGCCCCCATCATGGCATCACGCGGGGCTCAGCAAGGTTACATCGCGGGCTTCCAGAACAGCTATATCGTGCACATGCTCGACGGCATGCTCACGAGCAAGCGCGACATCGCCCAACAGCTCAAACGCGAAACGCGCTGGGACATAGAATCGGACTTCCGCATGGCGACCGTTCGCTTCGACCCCGACGAATACAACAATCACCTATTGCACATGCACACCATGGGCCAGCTCTCGGCCGATTTCGACAGCCATGCTTACATTTACAAAGACACGGCCATCACGCTGTACCACATCGAAGGCGACGAGATCGACGACTTCATGGCGCATTTGCGCAAGAGTAGCCAAGCGCTGAAGCGCATCATCGTGCTGAGCAACCGGTTTAACGATTTCACGCAATTGCCGTTCTATTACGAGCAGAACATGCATATTCACGAAACACTGGACGCGCATTCCGACTTCGAACCTCGCGTCATTTCCTGCGACAGCGCCTTCCCCAAGCAACTGGCCGACCACTGCCGCAACGTGCTGCCCATCTGCTACGAGGCCGAGGTGCTGTTCGCTTTCGACAAGGCCCACGGCACGAAGTACTGCCATACCCTGCTAGCGTACCTTCAATTCGAGCGCAACTCGGTACTTACCGCAAAGGTGCTGTACCTTCATCGCAACACGTTGCGCAACCACTTGAGCAAAATCGCCGAAATAGTCGACCTTGACCTCGAGGACTCGAACTTCCGCTTTTACTTGATGGTCTCGCTCAACACGTTGTTAAACGAATAGAGTCAAGGAGCTTTATTGCCCACGTTCGGCAATCTCGCGCTGATATTGCTCGATCTTGGCGGGAGTTAAGCGGAACCCGACGAATATGAGCACTGCCGCAATTGCGCAAATTATGGCGGGGACGAGCATGAACCCGTTGCAGATACCCTCCTGCAGCGACAATGTGCTCTCCTCGGCCGTCATGCCAGAGACAAAACCCGCTGCAGCAAGAAGGGCCGGAATCGCCACGCCACGCACGACGAAACCGATTTTAAGCGGGAACAGCTGAAGTCCTGAAATCCAACCTGCGGCGTTCTTCCCGGTCTTCCATTGGGCATAGATAACCGTATCGGCATACAAGGCAGGGGTGACGGCATAAACAACGCCGTAGAGCATTTGCGCGATGGACATGAGCACGATCGTCAGCCACATATTCGTGTAAACAAGGCGCGCTACGATGAGCACGGCCGCCATGAGGAACAGAACCACGCCCATAGCATTGCGGCCCGATTTAAGGAGCTTTGCTATGTGCGGCGCAAAATACGACCCTATAACACACAGCAAGTTCGACAGGAAAATATAGGTTGCAAGCATCCCCGGCTCGAATACCACGTAAGTAAAGTAGTACACGGCAATGCCTGCGCACGTGAAATTGAAGATCCATTTTGCGATGTCGGAAAGCATAAGCGCTATGAGCGGCGGATTCGCGAACAAAGCGCGCATCAAGTCACCGAACGTCGTTCGATCTTCGTCGTTGACTTTCTGCGCCTTGTAGTTCGCCAGCTCTTCGGCGCTGAACTCTTTGTCATAGCCCTTGAACATGCGGAAATGGGCATAATACAAGGCCGCAAAGACGACGCCCGTTACAAAAGCCGCCACCGCATACTGGTTCGCCTCCCCAAGTGCCGTAGCGGCAGCCAAAGCGATGGGTGGAACAATATAGGAGAACACGATTTTGGAAGCATTGGAATACATGCTCCGGGTCGACGCCATGCGTTGGCGCTCTTCGGGCGTGCCACCTGCCACCGCTATCATCGACAGGTTGGCGACATAAGGAAAATCCCAGGCCGCATGTGATGTCACATTGAAGAAAATGATGAGAAATGCCGAAAGTGCGACATTATCGGATATGCGCACGAACTCGAAGGCGTACAGGAAGGGCACGAGCCAAGGCAGCACGAGCAGCCAAGAACGATAACGCCCCCATTTGAATGGCTTGATGGAGTTAATGAAACCGCCATACATCCATCCCAACGCGGCATCGACGCCCGAGCCGATAGCAGCCACTATCGCCGCCACCGCGGGATCGAACATGGCAAGATTCGTAAGGAAGAACACGAAGTAATACGTCTCCACGCTTGACATCAGCGTGAAGCCAAAATCTCCAACCCCGTAAAAATAACGCAGCGCTCGGGACAAGGGCTTCTTACCCACCTGGTGAGCAGAATCCGTTCCTTCAGCGGATACCGTAAGCTGCTGCGAGTTTTCCTGCGTTATTGTTTCCTGTCCGATTTCGGCAGATGATGCATTTTGGCGATCGTTCATACCAGCTTCTCCCTTTAATCTTGCGGCATAACGCTAAGGCCACGGTCTGTCGATGCAAAGAACCCAAAAAAAACCGGCGGCCCGTCGCCAAGCGCAAAACTAGGCAACGGGCCGCGCATGACGGCTACGATTCTTTTTCGGCAAGCTCCGCCAGCTTGGTGCGGCTGTAGCGGTACATCTCCTCGACGAGATCGACCTCGCGATGGCCATTCGGGTCGCGCAGGCGGCAAGAATAGCGTCCCGTTACACCTAGCTCATCAACCGTGCGATGGACATGCTCAACCGCCTCTTCATCCGTCAGGTCCTTGTCGATGATGTACAAGCTGCATTGGGCGAGGTCGTGACCATATTCGTTCATGATCGCAACTTTGTCGTTGGCGCTGTCCTGGCCCTCCCAGGCATCCCAACCCTCATCGATGTACTGAGGAATGAGCGTCCCGATGCAGCCACACGAATGACGGCAAGTGTACATGCCCCGCTCATGAATGTGATTGCAGATCTTGCGATAGTGGGGCGACAGGAGGTCACGGTAAATGTCCGGCGAGAAGAACGTGCTCTTCTGCGTTCCCATGTCGTCATGGAACAGAATCATGTCGGCGCCATACACGTCACGGGCGATGTCGATGAGCTTCATATGCCACTCGTCCAGCTCGCTCCAAAACTCGTCAAGCACGTCGTCGTCGGTCAGCAGGGCGCAAAACGCCTCTTCGAAGCCAATCAGGTCTGCCGTACGCTCGAACATGCCGTTCACGATGACGAAGTAGGTGAACTTATCGGGCGAAATCTTATCTTTGTAATTCTGCTCGAAGTCGGCCTGCCAATCGATTGCGTCCAGGTCGGGGAATGTGAGCGTCTTCCAATCGTTGATGTCGTCAATGCGAGTGAAGCCCGGTGTCACCATGGCGGCGCTCGTCAGCGGATCGAACGTCCAGTCAATACCGAAGCTGTCGACACCGCCAGCGGCGCGCGCAAGGTTGTCGGGGAACACCATCGGCATGATTGCATTGTTATCTTGATCCTGGTTGGGCACCCACAGCGGCATCTGGTCCTTGCTCAGCATGCGCAGCATGTTTTCCTTGGCTGTAATGGGGCGATCAAACTCAGGGACGACCATGTCCTTTGTAGAATAGATTGCCGGAATGCTGTATTCCCGTACCGGTTTGAGCTCGTTCTCGTTAAATGTGAACATGTCATTATCCTTTCGGTAGTTTCTATCGAAGATGCGAGCGGGGTGTCGCTTGGCCCAACAGTCCGTCTGCCATAATTAGCACCACGCTCGAAGCTGATGCATCTTTCCTAAGCTTGCGTTGCCTTTCGCTCCGCAATCGCCTGCTCCATCATGGGAACATCGTCGTCCTTGATGTTGTAAAAGACAAAGAGCAGCGCAGATGCGATCATGAGGGCACCGGGAATGAGGAACACGATGAGGCTGATTCCGCCCTGCATCTCGGGCGTGATGGCCGCATCTGCGGCATAGCCGATTGCGCCGAGCATAGTTGAAATAAGAACGCCGCGAACCGCAATGGCGATCTTGATGGCAAGCGAGGAGCCCGCCATCGCCATGCCGCGAATGTCGACGCCCTTCTGATACTCCGAAAGAGTCGCGCACATGGAGTACAAGCTGCTGGTCAGGCCGTATGCAACGCCGAAGACGATTTCGGACAAGGCAAGAACTACATAGAACGCTGCTTGGGGAAGCGGTACGAGGTACAGGACGACCATGAGAGCACCGGCAATAGCCGTGGTGGCAATCGTGGTCAGCTTCGTGCCAAATTTCTTCACGATGCTACCAGTCGCGAACGCGCCTACAAACGTACCGGCGTTAAAGATGATGAGGATGATGGATACAGCGGCAGGGTCGCCCATGACGACGCGTGCGTAATAGGCTGCAGATGCTGCGAAACCGTAATAGCCAACGAGACGCACGGCATCGGCGATGACGACGATGAGCAGTTGGGGATTGGTGAAGATGGTTTTGACGATATCGATGATGGACGCGGACTTCTTCGTTTCGCCAGCCACGTTTTCCTCGGGAATATCATAGCCCTTGGTAATGAGGTAATGGACCAAGTAGGCCAGGAGGAAGCAACCGGAAGCCACTGCGGCCGTGATGGTGTAACCGAACACGGGGCCAAGCGCTGCCATGGCTGCGATGATGGCCGTCGTCAGGGCCGGCACTCCATAGGACGCGATGATTTTGCCCAATGCCGAGCCAGCGCCCAAACGACCCGACAAGAAACCGCGCTCTTTGGGGTCATCGGAAAGGATGCCTACGAGCGCGCGGTTGGCAGTCCATGCGATGTTCCAGATAAAGTGACTGAGCACATAGCCGACACCGCAGATGATCGCCGCCACGATGTCGCTACCAATATTGGTGAACATCAAGATGAAGAAGATCATGACGAGCGGGGGGCAGATGATAAGCCACGGACGGTACTTCCCGCCCTTCAGGTGGACTTTGTCGATGACGGCGCCCGCCAGAATTGCCGATACTGCATCGGCGATGCCGACAAAGCCCGTAATTGCCGCAATAAGCGGCAGCGGCAACTGCGCAGCATCGGTCAGGAACACGATGAAGAACGACGTTTCCATAGCCGACATGAACGAGAAGCCTATTTCACTGGTTCCCCATAATGTCTTGATCTTTCCGCTAATCCGATTTGCCATTGTGATTGCCTTTCTCGCCGGGTCAAATCTGGTGCTAAGGATTCATGGCGATGCTTCGGCTCCACAGCGCAACGGACGGCGTTTCCCAAGCTGCGGTAATCTGCCTCGGCATGTGCCACGTTCGATATTCTGACCAAAGCAGTAATAGGGCACAACGTCTGGCGATGATAGTTTTAGTCTAGTAAACTGTACTCTAGAGTACAGTTACTGAGCCCAAGGGGACACAATGCGCTTACCGCTTAGCTACTTCCATTCCCTACTGCAGAGCATCGAGCCAAGCGCTGCAATATACGACGGGAATGCTCAGCCGCTCAAAATCCAATGGCTTGCAGCCACATCGACCAGATCGACAGGTCGGAAGGGTTTTCTGTATTTCGTGGATAAGAGAATCGTCCTGGAACAGAACCCTGGCATCTCGTTCGGCTGTGTGGTCTGCAAAAGCGCATCGGATGATTATGCGGGAATCCCGCGCATCGTCGTGCCCGACTCATGCGACATGCAGGAGCTGCTCGATTACGCCATTACCGAAGTCGACAAATATCGCAGTTGGGAAGACGCTATGCGAGAATCGCTATTGGGCAATATCTCGTTACAGAACTTGCTCGACATCACATACGAAATCATTCCACGCCCCATGTACATCGCAGACTCGTGCTGGCGCATGATCGCTCGCATCGATGCCGACATGGACGAGATGAGCGGCATATGGCACCATCAGTTGCAACATGGCGGCTACTTGCCCATCGAGACCATCAACGCCCTCAACGAAACAGGCGAATACGAACGCATTACCAACTCAAATCGAGCCTATAACGTGCAGACCAAGGCGTTCGTCATAGGCTTCATTGCCAAGACGATCAAGTTCGCCGGCAAGCTTCTAGGCTACTTGTTCATAGTCGACCTATGGCACGACCTTACGCCGTGCGATGTCGAAATCGCCGACCGGTTCGGGAACATGCTGGGAGCAGCGCTCGGGTCTCGAGAAGGCTCTCTCCAGCAGGTCGAGTCGTTCCATGAAAACATGCTCGAAGCGTTGCTCGACCAGGAGCACATCGAGGAGAAAATGGTTTCAAACCTCGTAGCGACCACGATCGGCTGGAAAGCTACAGGTGATTTCAGGATCGTCGTGTTGCGTCATTTATCGAGAGAATGGGACAACCCCATGTCGCGTATGAAAGCCGTCGGCGTCGTTACGTCGGGCTATGACTGTTATACGGAACCTTATGAGGATAAGACCGTTGTAGTCTTCTCGAATGGAGAGCTCGACCCTAACGACTTTAAACGACACTTGCGGGCTTGCGCCGCCAAGCTGCATCGCCCCCTGTTTGTGAGCGGGCGCTTTTCGAGCTTCTTGGATTTCCCCGAGCAATTCAGACAAACCTGCGAAATCGCCGACCGTCCAGAATACGCCACGCCAGTCAAAGAGGGCATAGTGGTCGATTATGACCAGAATTTCCAGTTCCATCTGGCAAAAGCATGTTCAAACGAGTTGCCGAGCTTTTATGATGTCAATCAGCTTCACGAGCATGATTCCAAGCATGGCACCGAATACGTCAAGTCCTTGTATACGTTCCTAATCAACGAACGTAACTACGTAACCGCCTCAAAAGCCTTATACCTGCACAAGAACACGCTTAGAAACCGTATCGAGAAGATCAACGAGCTCATCGACGTTAATTTGGACGACCCGCTTGTGCGTTTGCGGCTTGTCGTGACGCTTAACAACGACCTGATGGCGCGGAATGACTAGCTCCACGTTAAGCCATCGGTGACGTTGAGCTGCAGCTTATTCCAAGAACGCGCCGCGGCGTATTCAGCGTAACGTCAACGGCAGTTTTGCGTGAAGAAAAAAGGGCCGCCCGAAGGCGGCCCTGAGCAATCGGTATTAGCCGTGCTTGCTTAGAAGAACTCAGCGATCTTCTCGGCAGCAGCGCCAGCGTCGGGCGTGTAGGCATCGGCGCCGATTTCGTCAGCGAACTCCTGGGTAACAGGAGCGCCACCGACCATGATCTTGACCTGGTCGCGCAGGCCAGCGTCGACGATAGCCTTGATGGTCTCGTCCAGAGCAGGCATCGTGGTGGTCAGCAGAGCAGACAGGCACACGACCTTGCAGTTCGGATGGTTGTTGAGGTAGTCAACGAAAGCCTCGGGAGCAACGTCAACGCCCAGGTCGTCGATCTCGACGCCCTTGCCCTCGATCATCATGCGAACGAGGTTCTTGCCGATGTCGTGCATGTCGCCCTTGACGGTGCCGATAACGGCGTAGCCCAGCGGCTCGGTGCCGCCAGCAGCCATAGCCGGCTTCAGAACGTCGGTGCCAGCGGTCATTGCACGAGCGGCAACCAGCATCTCGGGAACGAAGCACTCGCCCTTCGAGAAGCGCTCGCCGATGATGCCCATGGCGTCGATCATAGCATCCAGAATCTCCTGGGGGTCCAGACCCTCATCCAGAGCCTGCTGTACCAGCGGACCAGTTTCCTTACGCTTGCCCTTCATTGTCTTTTCGCGAAGATCGTCAAGAATAGCCATGGAGCTCCCCTTTCTTTTATGCCGACTTGAGCCGCATGTAATTGCTATGGTCATAAAATATCTTTATTACCCTATAACGTCAAGTCCTAAATTTCGGCTTTCACCTTTATGCATAAAAGTTTCTTATTACATGGTTTACAGCTCGCGCCGGATCAGGTATTCGCGTTCTTGCGCGCCCAACACAGATTTGAAAACCCAAATAATTCCCCATGCAATCAGGGCTAATACAAGAATTCTAAGGAATATTACGAAGTATTGCATGCCCAACGCCCCTTCCGAACGCCTGGCACCAAAAGACTCTTGAAGTGAATTCTCGCATACAAAAGGGCGCTTTCCAGCGCCCTTGACCTTTAAATATTGTGCAGAACGACGAAAGCGACGAACGAAGACGCTTGCCTAGCGTATCTGCTGCTCGGTTTGATGCACGACGGCAGTGACCGTCCAATCTCGCACGAGCTCCATGATGCCGGCGGAGTCGTATACATTGCGGCTCTCCCGCAATTCGCATGTGAGGTCACCCGACGCTCCACGGCGACGTGCTTCGGCTATGGCCTGATCGCGGGCAACCCTGCGCGCCGCCTCCAGCGCCTCGGGTTGCTTGTCGTACGTTTCCACGACGTCGGTGCCGCGTACCTGATAACCGTAGACCACGCCATCGGGCCCGCGAAGGGGGCCTATCGTGATGCATTCCTCAACCGACACGCGCGATGCGGCTGCGCCCACGGCGTTGGCGACCTCGGCATGGTCGGGCACGACAAAGGACATGTCCAGCGCGTTGGCCGCTTCTTCGAGAAACACATGCGTCGGAGCGCCTACGCCCACCAGCGTTGCGCTGCCGCCGAACTTCACGCCGAACGACGGCGCGCTCTCGCCATGGCGGTTTTGCCAAGTTTTGCGCACCAGCGCCTTCATCTGGTCATCCAACGCACACGACTGCGCTGGCCAATACATATCCTGCGCGAATGCGCTCACGATCTGCCCGTACAGCCGCTCCTGCGCAAGCGAGTATATTTCCTGCGCAAGCTTGATCACCTGCGCGTCATCCTCCGAGGCCTCCTGGCCACGATACGATTTGAGCACGCACCGCGCGCCCATGCGCGACGCCTCCGCGTCGAAGCCGTCAAATCCACCCAATATGTGCATGGCGTCGGTCGGCGTCATGCCGCAGCGCATGACGATGCCCTCGTCTTCCAACCGTTGCGTCTTAAGGCCGACTATCTGACCCACGCGCACGTCACAACGCTGTACCGGCCCTTCGCGCAGAAGCTCGAGCAGCTGCTGCTCGGGACGCCTGAAGCGCGAAACGTCGCCCGGGTCGCGCATAAGGTAGAGCAGCTCGTAGCGCGCATGAAAATCTACGGGATACGTCTTGTAATAATACTCGAGCGCTTCCTTGACCTTGGGCCAACGCGAAGCCGCAATGCACAGGGGCGTGACCTTGCGCGTTCCCAATTCCAGCCGGCTGTTCTTGGTATAGCGGACCACAGTATCGCCGCCGAGGGCGATGGTGTCGATGTACACACCTGCAACCTGGGTTTTCCATCCGCCGATGGAGATGCCATCCGTGCGATTGGCGCGGCCGTCATGCACGATGGATATATCCGAAGTCGTGCCGCCGATATCGACGATGAGGCTCTCGGGGGCACCTGCAAGCGCTTGCGCGCCCGTAACCGAGGCGGCAGGACCCGAAAGAATGGTCTCGACCGGGCGCGTGCGTGCGAGCTCCTCGGACATGAGCGTGCCGTCGCTGCGCACGATGGATACGGGAACGTACAGCCCGCGCTTTTCGAACGCACTCCTGATAGCATCCAGGAAGTCGCTGATCACAGGTACAAGACGCGCGTTTAAAAGCGCAGTGGCCCCACGGCCGATGACGTTGGGCTCAGCTGCTACCGTCGTGGCTTCCACTACCATCTTGCCAAAACGCTCGCGCAAAAAATCCGCACCGTTTTTCTCGACAATCGCTCCGTTGTTCAGCGAGTAAAGGCTCGCGATGCCGAACGAATCCGCTTCTTCGAAAAACGTGCGGTTGCTCTTGTAGAGGGCCTCCCAATCGGGGAAGGATACATCGCTGCCGTCATAGGAGCCTACGAACGGCGTGGTGATGACGTCGGAATACGGAATGCCGAATTTCCCCTGCGCGTCTACGCGGTGCAGCACTTCGTCGGTCGAACCTACGATGATGAGCTTGGCGCGTCCGCCTTTGCCCTCGACGCATGCATTGGTCGCCAACGTCGTGGATATGGCTGCCTGCTCGACGAGCTGCAGCATATCGGGCGGAAGGGCGTCAACCGCATTGCCGATTCCGCGCGTAAGGTCTCCCTTAGTCGTAAGCGCCTTCGCCTTGGCCAGAACGTGCGGAACGCCATCGCGCATGTCGACGATGACCGCATCGGTATACGTGCCGCCTGTATCTATGCCAATCCGTATCATGATGTTTGCTCCCGTTCCCTACTTAGTTGTACAGCACGCAACCCGAGTAGCACATCGTTTGCGGCCCGTGGTTGTAGGGAATATCCGCCTTCGTGCACACCTCGGACACGACGAGGCCCGCTGCCTCCATCGAGACGAGCCGCTTGTCGGGGAAACGGCACGGCGCATCAGGGTAGCTGCACGTCTTGCACAGCGTGCACGTGCCAGCCGAAAGCACCATCGTGTCGGCGCTCAAGCCCGCTTCGTCGATGGCTTCGACCAAATCCAGAACGCGCTGCTTTTGACGCTCGCCGGCCTCTTCCATCGTCTCGAAGTCGAAATCGTCTTCCATTTCGGCCACCGTCTGAACAACCAGGCAATACTCGTATTCGTTCATCTGGCGCTGGAAATCGGCTATCTCGCCGCACGCAGGGGGACACGCCCAACTGTGCTCGTACATCTGGCACGTGTTGGCGGCGCACATCGAACGCACCTCATCGCGCGCCACCAGTTCCTTGGCGCTGCACGTACCCATGCATTCGAATCCCTGCTTTTCGGCAAGCTCTTCTATTGCGTTCATTTACTCCCCTGTCTCTGCGGCTCGCCCAATTGGCGGCCTTGCCCACGAACATCAGCCTATTCTACGACTGCAGCTACCCACAATATGCATCTACGCAGCAGGCGAAACCATACTGCCATAAATGCACGGTATCCCCATCGCATCGCGCAAGGTGGTACAGCCAACCTGGTTGGTTACACCCAAACGAAACGGCCAACCAAGTTGACCGTTTCATCCTAGAATTCCATCATCCTGATGTAGAAGTTATTGAAATCCATAGATGAGGAAAGCTCCAGGTAATCGCATTTCTCGACGATTTGCATCTCGCGCTGACGAGCTGCCTGCGAAAGCATGAGGGCCGTCGCGCCCTCGCCCGACGTGTTGCCCACGCTCGAAGCCAAGGGGAGCAGTTCCTCGGGGAACAACCCGATCCTCGCTGCAGATTTCAGGTTCAGGTACGCCCCGAAGCCACCTGCGATTTGCAGCGACTCGATGTCGGAAACCTGGATGTTGGCATGCTTCATCATGGTATGGATGCCCGCACACACGGCCGCCTTGGCTAGCTGCATGTTACGCACGTCCAATTGCGTGATGTACAAGGAATGATCGGGCACCAGGTAGAAGACGTTTCCGCCATCCTCCTCGCCCACCAGATGGGCAATCGACCCGTCAACCTCATCGGCACCCTGCAAGTAGCCCGTCTCGGTGATGACCTCGAGCTCGGCCATGAGGGCGATGGCGTCGATGATGCCTGTTCCGCAAATGCCAATGGGTGCGGCGTCGCCCACAACCTGAACGTGCACGGCACCGTCTTCGTACGACACCTTCGAAACGGCACCGGGAGACGCCGGCATGCCAAAGTGCACGTTCGCGCCCTCGAACACGGGCCCGGCCGCCGTAGCGCAGCTGACGATGCGGTCCCCGTACGCCAAGGCCATCTCGCCGTTAGTGCCCAGGTCCAAGAACAGGCGCGTGCCGCCCTGGTCGAGCTCGGTGGCCAACATGCCCGCCGTGATGTCGCCACCTACGTAGCCGGCAATGCAACGGACGAAATAGCAGCTTCCCAAACCTTCGATTTCCCACTCGTCGCCGAACAGCGAAAGCGGCGTGAAGGGACTCTGGCCGATGGTATCGGGCGCCAACCCTACAGCGATGTGCTGCATGACGGTGTTTCCCGCTATAGCCACACGGGTGACCTGGTCGGGCGCTATCTTGACCATCTTGCAGAGCTTTGCCTTCATCTCGCGCAGGGCATCCTGGATGATGCTCGTCATGAGGTCCAGCTTGCCGTCGACGCTGGCCGAAATGCGGCTGATAACGTCGCTGCCAAAAGCAATTTGCGGGTTCGAGCGCCCCACTGCAGCCAAACGTTCTCCTGTAGCCAAATCGTGTAAATAGGCAACGACGGTCGTGGTTCCAATGTCGACCGACATACCGTAGCCAGTCGCACCCTCGTCGGGCGGGAAGACGCTGGTCGTGCCGCTTTGCAACACTTCCATGGCGCCGGCGTGCTCCACGACCACTTCCATGCCGTCTTTGACCGGCGTGGTGCAGGCAAGCCGGTAGCTCAGCCCTTCCTCGTCGCGGACCAGGACCTGGCAGCGCCCGCATTTGCCCACGCCGCCACATGTGGCGCGGATGTCGATGCGCTCGCGCTGCAGCACGTCCAAGACGGTTTGCCCTTCGGTTGCCTCGGCCTGCAAATGACGCCCAGCATCATCGATAAGAATCTTCATGAATCAGCCCTTCTTCGAAAACATGGGAACGAGCAATCCTTGAATACAAAAAAGGCGGCGAGCAAATGCCCGCCGCCTTCCAACTGCTAATCGTTAGTCACGGTTGAGAGGACCAAACAGGTTGTCGCGATAAGCCTCGATGTAATCCAGGCAGAAATCGTCGATGCCGAGCAGGGCCTCGGTGCCATGCAGCACGCCGTTCATGTCGCGGCTGGTCGGGTCCATGATGG
>CAMPAJ010000008.1 GCA_946631805.1 uncultured Eggerthellaceae bacterium | reverse complement strand
GGTAATTCTTCTTGCGGTCGGAAAGCCCCACGATGTCGAGCGCCTCGTCGGAGTCCATGGGGTTGTCCACGAGCTCGGCGATGAGGTTGAGGTTCTGCAAGGCCGTGAGGTTGGGCATGAGGTTGTAGCTTTGGAAGATGAAGCCGATGTTGCGGCGGCGAAACTCCGTGAGCTCCTCTTGCGTGGCGTTGCTCAGATCCTGGTCCATGTACGTAAACTCGCCCGACGTTGCCGAATCCATACCGCCCACGATGTTGAGCAGCGTAGACTTGCCGCAACCCGACTCGCCGAGCAGCACCAGGAACTCGCCTTCGTACACGTCGAGGTTCACGCCCTTGAGGACCTTGGTAACCACGTCGCCGTTCTGGAACTCGCGCGTTATGTCGTGCAGCTGCATGATTATCTCGCCGGGTTTCCAGGGCTCGGCAATTGCCTCGTTCTCCTCGATGGCGATGGCAGCCATCATGGCCATGATTTCCATGACGTCGGCGCCCTCGTCGGTGAAGGACTCGGCATCTTTGCCGTTTACGAACTGGATGACGCCAAGATTCTCGTTTGTGCTGCTGAACGGCACGCACACCATCGATCCCACGGGCATTCCCATAAAATCGATGGCCGTCTCGACATCTTGGTCGGCACGGAACTCAAAGAGGCGTTCGGCCTTTTGCGTCTCGAAGACACGCCCAACCGAGCCGTCGCCTGGCAGATGGCTGCGCCGGGTCAGGTCCACCGGTCCGATCCAAAAGAAGGGGCGGAGCCTGTTGCCGTCAGTCTTGTCGGCATACCAGATGGCACCACCCTCGGCACCTGCGTTTTCGATGATGGCCTTGAGGCTGTTCTGCAACGCCTCGTCGAGCGTCGTCGAGTTGGCGATAATGTTCTGAACTACGCCGATTGTCCTATAGACTTTGAGTGCCGAACTGTCCATTGCTGCGCTCCTGCTACGATTTGACGCCAACGAGACCGCTCTCGACCATATGCCTGCTGGGAATCGTTGGTTTCTCGTTTCTATAGTGTCTTTACGAGCCGTGCGTCAAGACTGACCAGCCAACAACCCGTACTAGCGATATGGTAACTATTTTCACTTGTTTGTGTCTAGTAAAAGTGTATTGCAAGGCTCACAACCGTTACCATTCAACCCCAATAGCCCTGTTCAGAAGGCCAAGCGAAAGGCCCACCGCCCAGGGCTCCAGGGGTGGTGGGACGGCAAGCCGAAGCCAGGTCTAAACCCAGATGCACAACCCAGCTATACCCGAGCTACCCGCAAGAGACACCAGCCTAAAAGCCCTGCGCACCCGCGATGAGGTACGCCTTCGCATCAAGCGGTTCACCATCGCGCCAACGCAGCTTGAGGAACGCAGGATAGCAGTACAGCACGCACGCCTCGCCGCCGCGTCCCGCGCGTTTGGCAAACGCCGTATCGGCAAGTATTCTCCAGCGCCCGTCGACCAGCCCCCACGCCTCCACGCGGTCCATGAGCTCACCCGCCGCACCGTCGACTTCAAAAGCCTGCCATTCGGGCGTCCCGGGCGCTTGCGCAAAGCGAACGCTTGCACCGAGCGTGTTGGTTGCACGCCCATCGGGCGAAACATCGAACTGAAACTCGAGACCAAAGGGCGTGTCGGCAAGCACTTGGCAATACGAAAGCACCGTTTGGCCAAAGCAATCAAAGCCCGTTTGGCAAAGATGGACCTCCAGCAAGGCAGGATCTTGAGCATATGCTTGCTGCAGCTCAAAGCCCGGTATGCACTCTACGCGCAAAAACGGAGTCGAACGCCTCGGAAATACGCCGGAATAGCACGGGAACCAGCCTTCGGGCAGGCGCTCGGCAAAAGCAGCATAGGCTGATGCGGCATCGGCTCTCCCCGCCGCTTCCAAAAAACCGCACATCGCGGGCACGCCACCGTTGCCCACGAGCAGCTGGACGGCCGGATGCTGCACATCGCCGGAACTTACGTCCCAGCTGAGCGCCAGTTGGCGAACGCCATCTTTCTGGGCAGCGAACCACAAAAAGGCCTCTGGGCAGAACCCGCACGTCTCGGGCACAAAGGTCATACCAGCATCCAGGTCATCATACGCAACGAGCGTATGCAGGTCGAACCAGGGCTCGCCCGCAAGCGGCACTTCGAACCAGATTTCGGGGAAGTAGTCGCCCGCGAGACTGCGCACGAACGCCTCGTGCGCCAGCGGGGCGCAATTGCCGAACAGAGCCGCTTCGCGCCCATCGCGGGCAGCCAGGGCGTACAGTATGTCATAAAGCATGGGGCGATCCATAGCCAGCCCTTTCTAGCAAGCGCTCAAATTGCAATGGCGACGACCTCGCCGCCGGGAACCTCAGCATCGACTAACGCAACCTCGTTATTATACGCATGACGGACTGAGACGATTACTGCAGCTTTTCGCGCAATATGCTCATGAACAGCGATTCCTCGTCCGAAACGGAGCGGTCGCGACGACGAATGTAGCGCAGCACGTTTCCTGCGGAGGTTCCTTCGATTTCGTAGGAAACCAAACCCTGCTTGCCCGCAATCCACGTGGAAGGGACGATGACACAAGGCGAATGGCACGTTACTTATCCGAGAGTAATTACTGGTCAAAACCCACTCGCGTGCAATGCGGCTGCCACAAGCGCACGTTTGAATCGATGCATGCAGAACTGCTCACGACAATTTGCACCCAGGCCATCGTAAAGGCGATGCCTCATCCGCCGCATCCGTCGCATCGAGCGAAGCGACCACAATCGACACGTCCGCCTGGAAGACACTCGGCAATGCTTTGGCCGTGCGGACCGAAGAGATGGGGATGAGCCAAAACGAGAACTACTACGTGTGCATGTTCAAGGCCGGCGATTCGTACGTTCGCGTTGTTGCCAAGATGGAACCGGGCGTCGAGAAGAAGATCGACAACGTCGACTGGAGCAAGGACAACGTCAACGAGCAAATCGAGGAAGCAGCTAGCTCCCTCTCGCTGGTAAGTGCCGAGGACGTTACCTCGCAGCTCCTTAGCCAAAGCGAGCGTGACGAGCTCGTCGGCAAGACGGGACAGCAGCTTGTCGACGAGGGCTGGACGTTCACGCGCTACTTCATGTACGGCGGAGAGCAGACCGGTGCAGCCTTTGACAAGGGGCCGTTTAGCTACGGGGTCACGTTCGACGTTTCCATCGACGAAAAGGACACCGAGGACGAAGGCAAATCGATCATGGACGCCACCGTGGCGCAAGTCGAGGTCCTGGGCGCAGGCGATAACGCCATCGACCCGACGAAGGTGAGCTAACCTCCAAGGTATACATCGTCGCCGTTCGATTTCCATCGCCCTATACGACTTTAACTCTGAACACGATGCTCTTGAAGGTCTTGGCCTTGTAGTTCTTCGAGGCCTTTTGTGTCACCTTGACTTTGACGCGGTACGTCCCTACCCGCAAGCCCTTCTTCACGGTTACCTTACCGCGCGCCGAGACTTTGATCTTTGCGTTTCCCGACACTTTCTTGTAGGTAAGCTTGCAAGGGTTGAGCTTCTTCTTTACGGAGAAAGCCTTGTTCGCCTTGACGGTTGCGTTCTTGCGTTTGAGCGTCTTAGCCTTGAGCTTGACCGTCTTGCCTTTGAGCTTCAGGGGGTTGGCAGCCTTGACGATCTTGTATGTGGCACTGGCCGATGTGCCCGTGTACAAGCCCTTGCCAACTGCGTTGAGGCGATACGTACCAGCGTTCTTCGATTTGGGCGCAAACCAAACAATGGAATAGTCGACGCCTTCCTTCAGGGCGCGACCGCCCACCGTCTTAACCTTCGGCTTCTGCACTTTGCCGTTGTAGGTGAATTTCGTCTTCGTTAAGACGAGCTTGTCTTTGGAAATGCTCGGGTCGAGCGGTTTGACCGTAACGGCGTAGGTAAGACTCGATTCACTTCCAAGTTCCATGATGGTGACCGTCGTCTTCCCGGGCCTAAGACCCGTTACGACCCCGTTTTCGTCAATGCTCACGATTCGTGGATCTGCAGGCTCGAAGGAAAACATTTCGTTGGCCGTATCGCGCGCGTTCGTCCCCACCTCGATATGGGCAACGCCCTTTTCCGTCATGGTCAGCGAAGAGGGCTTTGCGCTCAGCCTAACGGGGTCAGCTGAGCTAATATCCGAGCGGTCGAGTACCTCGAATTTATAGCTAAACGACGCCCCTGATTTCAGCTTAGCCGTAATCGTGGTCACAGCAGGTAGCTGCCGTAGAAGGCCTCGTTGACGACGAGGTCGACGGGCACGCATTTGTACGTGTACTCAAGTCCGATCTTATTGCCAATCCAGCTCGTCAGGCGGTCGCGCACGAGGCTCCCGTCAAAGCTGTTGGCAAGCAGCGCCCAGTGCTTGTTCTTGCCCATGCTAAACAGCTCGCGCTTCTTGTCGAACTTGAACTTGAAGGGCTTTTTGGGGCGTTTCTCGTCCCACGTGGAATTGCCCCTACCGCGCACGTAATCGAGCTCGACGTCCTTGAAGCTTTCCTGACCTGCGCCGTACTCGTCCACGAAGCCTTCGGGCACAATCAAGCTCGCAAGTCCCGAGCAGCGGACGTCGTGATCCCGGCTCGCCAGCACTTGGGCGAGCGTGCCATACCCTTTGGCCTTGTTTTCTTCGCTGGTGTCGTCCTGGGTAGAGTCAAGGTCCAGATAAAGCGTGGGAAACGAGCTCTGCACGAACTCGAGGCTGCGCAGAAGGATGCTCATTTCCCGGTCGGCAGCGACGCCGTCCGCCGACACTTTGAGGGAAACGTTGTGCTCGCCTGCCGGCACCTTGTCCAAGGCGTCATGCGTCAAATCGCCTTCGGCTTGCCAGTTGCCCTCGGCGGACTGATTGCGTAGCGCAAACTGCGCCACGGGATCGCTCGAGCCGTCGAGGCACACGCCGATGGTGACCTGCGCTCCCGTCGAGGCTAGCCCATCCAGGCAAATGCGGCCCACGGGTTTGCCTTCGTCAAACGTCAGCGCATCTTTGAGCTCAAAGTTCGCGCCGCTGAGCTGGCTTGCCGTGCCCGATCGATGCGCACGAACGGCGCCTTCTTCCAGAATCGCCCATAACAGCTCTCCTGCCCTCGCCGCTCCACAGCACTCGCCCATGAAGCGCGATATCAAGATGCTGCAGCCTGCAGCTACCATAATAAACCCTATCGATAACCGCTAGGCGCTAAACGGAGCACGCGTAGAACGGCATTCTGCGCAGATCGGCAGCAGCCCGCAAGGGGCAGCCACGGGCAATCTCGTGGGAGCCAAACAAGCGGGCTCTAGAAAATGACATCTTGTTCATAAAAGGTTAAAATACAGCCACGGTCAGTGCCGCCTATGCGGATAATAGGGAAACGGGCGAAAATCCCGTGCTGTCCCGCAACTGTGATAGGGCGCTTACGGTCGTTGTTGCCACTGGGCTTACCCGCCTGGGAAGGTTGACTGTTAAGCATATCCCCTTAAGCCAGGAGACCTGCTGACCTGCATTACGTTCAACCGCGTGGGTTCGGTCATGGCGTTCAAGCATCGGCAGCCGGGGCGTCCCGACGCCTTGCTTTCGCTATCTTCCCATGCCGCTCAAAGAGAGGAGGGGAACCAGCGGAGCTCGGCGTGCATAGTTCTCGAAAGCCCACGTAAACCGTTCGCGCAACTGCGCCCAAACACCTGCCAAGGACAACAGGGCCCAATACCGCAAAGCTCGCGGCCGAAATGGGCGAAGTACAACTGAGGACGCCGGCATACAGCACTTTCGAAACGATTCCCACCCCGAATGCGAGCACCGCCTTGCCCTAGCCACATTTTGTCGTGAGCTCAACCAAGCCGAGGCAGCAAACGCAGCGCTTCGCAAGGCCAGGGACGTTTCGATATTCAAATCGTTCACGGAACAGGAGACAGCAATGAAGAAAACCCATCTTGCCCTGATTCTCGTCGGGGCCTTGGCGGCACTGGCGCTGGCTACCGGGTGCGGCAGCAGCGCAGCTTCGTCGTCAGCAGCAGCCTCGGGCGCAACAAGCTCGAGCGCCGCCAGCGCACAATCCGCGAGCGCATCCGCGGCAGATAGCGGCGCAGCCGCAGAGGCTGAGGGCGATATCGTAATTGGCTGCAGCTATATCGCCGCCAACACGAACCCGATCGATAGCGCCTGGGACCTCACCTCGCATGGCGTTAGCGAAGGCGTGTACATGCAAGACGCATCGGGCAACCTTGTATCGCGCTTCATCTCGTCGCTCACCCGCAAGGACGACCTTACCTGGGAGGCCGCGCTCACGAACACGGTCAAGTTCAGCGACGGCACCGACTGCGATGCACAGGCGCTCGCCGACTGCATGAACTACCTGCAGGAAAACAACGAGATGGCCAACGGCACGGCCGGCAAGGTGAAGTTCACCGTCAAGGACGCCAACACCCTGGAAATCGTCACTGCCAAGCCCACGCCGGTCATGCAATCGCTTTTGGGTGAATGGTGCAACGTCGTGTTCAAGCAGGATGGCGACGAATTCATCTACACCGGCCCCTACATGGTGGAAAAGATGGATTCCGAGGTCTCGCTCGCGCTCGCGCCCAACCCCTACTATGATGATCGCGCCGCCAATCGCTCCAACGTGCTGCTGAAGGTGTTTAACGACACGGCGACCATGCAGCAGGCTTTCGAGAGCGGCGAAATCGACCTGATGTTCGGCCTTACCCCCGAAATCGCCAACACGCTTTCTGGCGAGGGATTCACCGTGAAGAATTACGACGCGGGCTACCAGTACTTCGCGTTCACCAACATTGCTTCCGGCCCGATGGCGGATGCCGACGTACGCAAGGCCGTCGATAAGATTATCGACCGCGACCAAATGATCCAAGCACTCGGCGGCGGCCAGGTAGCCACGGGCATCTTCGCGCATTACTACTCGTTCAACGGCGACGTCACGGTTGGTGCAAACACCGAGGAAGCCGCGAAGCTCCTTGAGGGTGCCGGCTATGCCAAGGACGAAAAGGGCCTGTATGCAAAAGACGGCGAAACGCTCAAGATCAAGATGATCACGTACTCGTCGCGCGCAGACCTGCCGATACTCATGCAAATCGCAGCTTCCAATCTGACCGAGGCGGGCATCGATGTTTCGACCGAGATCGTCGACGACATTAACGCCGCGCTCGAAGGCGGGAAATACGATATCGCGCTCTACGCCCAGCACACTGCGCCTTCCGGCGAGCCTTCCGCGTTCCTTAACATGGCGCTTACCAAGGGCGGAAGCCGTAACTACGCAGGCTACGAAAACGCCGAAATCGCCACCAAGCTCGACGAGATGGGCACGACGGAGCCAGGCGCCGCGCGCGACCAGATCTCCAAAGACATCCAGAGCGTCGTCGCCGAAGACCTGCCGCTCATCTACCTGGTTGACCCGCAATGGCACGTCGCGCTGTCCGATCGCGTAGCAAACTACGAGCCGTACTGCGGTGACTACTACATCGTGAACGCCGAACTCGGCCTGTAACCCAACCCCTATCGGCTGGCGCGCAGCCACCTGCGGATGCGCGCCAGATACACCTAGACCCGCAGGCGCCGCAATCTCCTTCCCTACCTTCGCGACGCCTGCGGGGATACCCCATCGACCTGCACTTTTCAAGATGAGTTGAAAGAACCATCATGCGTAAAGCGCTCATATTCATTTGCAAATGGGTAATCATCTTCTTTTTGGCCTCCATAATGGTGTTTGTCATCGTCAGAATGATGCCCACGACACCAGTCGATAAATGGCTTGATGCCTACCATCTTCCCCATACCGAGGAAAACATCGCGTTCCTCACGGCAAAGATGGGGCTTGACGAGCCCCTTCCCGCCCAATACTGGACGTGGATAACCAATTTCTTCCAAGGCGATTGGGGCGTCTCGCTGGTATCGGGCGAAGACATTCGCGAAAAGTTCATCGGCAAGATGCCGTATTCTTTCTCGATTGGCATCGTCGGCATCCTCCTCGGCGGAGTTGGCGCCTTTTTCCTGGGATATCGAGCGGCCCTGCATCGCGGCGGCGGCTTTGACCGCGCAAGCTCGTTTTTGACCGTGTTCGCGCAGTGCGTGCCCCAATTCATCTTCGCCATCCTCATAATCAACGCGCTGGGCGTGCGGCTAAAGCTGGTGTCGTTCTTCTCGGGTGACGGAACGGGCGGCCTTGTCGCGGCCATGCTGGTCACCGCCTTGTACTGCACAGGCGCCTTCTCGCGCGTCGTGCGCTCGGCATGTCGCGAGCAAATGGGAAAAAGCTACGTGCGCTTCGCCGTGTCGCGTGGCTTCTCGAAGAACAGCGTGCTTTTAAAGCACGCTTACAAACCGGTGCTTTCCAACCTGATTTCGGCGATGATCACGCGGTTCGCAGGCGTGTTTGGCGGAAGTACGGTCCTGGAGTTCGCTTTTGCCATCCCGGGGCTTTCCACAATGCTCGTCTCGAGTTTGGACAGCCGCGATTACGCCGTTTTGCAGACCTACATCCTGGTCGTCATCCTGTGGATGTTTTTCGTGCACGTGGTCTTGAACCTCGTGCTGCGCGGCCTTAACGCGAGGAGCGAGCATGAAGACTAAAACGATTATCTGGATTGCCTTTGCCGCGTTCGTGCTGTTCCTCGTGTTCGTCCCGCATCAGAACGTGAAGCTGACCGACCTCACGAGCACATTTGCCGGCTTCTCGAGCGAGCATTGGCTGGGAACGGACAACCTTGGCCGTGACCTGTTCTCGCTCATGGTGGAGGGCGGACAGCGAACGCTGCTCGTCGTACTCATCGCTACTTCCATCTCGTTTATCGGTGGATCCCTCCTCGGCATGGTGGGCGCATGGCATGGGGGCGTGCTCAGGAGCGTCGTGCAATGCGTCGCCGACTTCGTGACCGTCGTGCCATCCATGGTCGTGGCGCTGGTCTTTTCTGCCCTATTCGGGTTCTCGGCCGTCATGGCGGGCGTCGTTTTCGGCATAGGAAATATGGGGCAGTACATCAACCTTTCCGACGAGCTGGCCTCGGAAGTAAAGGCGCATGACTACATCAGCGCCGAAGTGAGCTTGGGGTTATCGGGCCCCGTCATCCTTTTCGGGCACATCCTACCCAACATAATTCGCCAGCTGTTCGTGTACATGGGCAACAACGCAAGTTCTGTTGTCCTGCAGTACGCTGGCCTGGCGTTCATTGGATTGGGAGTGGACACGACGAACCCCGACTGGGGAACGCTGCTCTACGATTACCGCGTGTACATGCTACCGCATCCTGAGCTGGTCCTCATCCCCATGGCCGCCATCTGCATCCTGGCGCTGTTCTTCCACTTCGCCTTCGACAGCGGAAAGATAAAGAACGAGGAGCTCACGATATATGACTGAGTTGGCTGAGTTAACCGAACATGTGCGCGAAGACCATGCAACGGACGCAAACGCCGGCCGCTACGAGATCTTGCGCGTTGAAAACCTAAACCTATGGGTCGTCAACGGCAAAGCCGAAGTGCACATCGTCCACGACGCATCGTTTAGCGTGGCGCGCGGGGAGCGCTGGGGCATCGCGGGTGAATCAGGTGCTGGAAAAAGCATGATGACGAAGGCAATTGCCGCCTTGTTGCCAGACGGCAGCACGCGCATCGAGGGGAAGATACTGTATCGCCTTGAAGATGGCGCATGGCAGGATCTTTTGGAGGTCCCCTACAAGCGGCGCCAGACGTTCGTATCGGAACGCGTGGCCGTGATCTTCCAGGACTCCATTCACGCCCTGAATCCCAACGAGCGAATCCGCAAGCAATGGGGCGACACTGTGCGCCTCCACCACCCCCGCATTACCAAGCAGGCGTGTGAGCAGCATATTTTGGAACAGATGGACGTTTTTGGCATTCGCGGCGGAGCGGGCACCCTCGGCAGCTATCCACATCAGCTTTCGGGCGGTATGCGCCAACGCATTGCCATCGCCATGGCGCTCGAGTCGCAAAGCGGCTTTGACGGGCAACTCGAAGGCACGAGCGAGCACGCGGCTGTTCGCTCGCCCGCCACGCGGGCAAGCGTGTCAAACGGCATAATAATTGCCGACGAGCCCACCACTTCGCTCGACTCCATCACGCAACGCAGCGTGGTCGACTACATCAAATCCATCAGCATGACAGGCGACAAGACGCTGCTCTACGTGAGCCACAACTTGGGTGTTTTACAGCACGTGTGCAATTACCTCATGGTGCTGAAAGACGGCCATATCGTGGAGCAGGGACGTGCGGACGACCTGTTTTTCCGTGCCCAACATGCCTACACGAAGCAAATTGTCGGAGAAACGCTGAAGATCATGGGCAAGGAGGCGCTCTAACATGGACGAACGCGACGGCGCCCGAACAATACTGGAAGTACGCAACCTCTGCCGCACCTTTACGCAATCGGCAGGTGCACTTAGGAAAGGGACCGATTTCGCAGCCGTATCGGACGTAAGCTTTCAAATGCATGAAGGCGAGATACTGAGCTTGCTGGGAGAATCCGGTTGCGGCAAGACTACGCTTGCCCGCATGCTCATGCACCTCATACGCCCCACGTCAGGTCAAATCCTGCTCAACGGCAACGAAATCCAAGGATTGAGCGAGCGCCAGTTTCGCAGGATTCGACGCAATATCCAGATGGTGTACCAAAACCCGTTTGACTGCCTTGACCCGAGCCGACGAGTCGGTAACCTGCTCGAGGAGCCGCTGAAGCTTTGGCATCCGGAGCTTTCCGCACACGAACGCTCCGAGCGAATCGCAGCCATGTTGGACGAATGCGGACTTGACCAAACGTGCTTGCAAAAACGCCCCGCCGAATTCTCGGGAGGCCAGCTCCAGCGCCTTTCGATTGCACGGGCGCTACTCGTGCGCCCGCAGCTGCTCATCGCCGACGAGATAGTTTCGGCGCTCGACGTTCCCGTGCAAAACCAGATTTTGCAACTTCTAGTCGCTATGAAAAACGAATACCGCTTCACCGTGCTGTTCATCACCCACGATTTGTCGGTAGCGCGAAAGGTATCGGACCGCGTCATGATCATGCGGCAAGGCAAGCTCGTGGGCATTGGCCCCGTAAGCGACATCCTCGACAGCTCGGAGGAACCCTACATCCAAAAGCTATCCGCTTCGGTGTTCACGTTCTCCGGCGAAGTGAGCTAGAGGCGCCCTCGCCCTTTTTGGGGTTTAAGCTCGATGTGCATTCTCACCCCAGGGTGAGAATGCACATTTCGCCCCCTTCCCAACCGGAGGTGGAAGTGCGCATGGTCGGCACTTTGCAGATATACTATTCGAAATAATGTGGCCAACCCGCCCTGAGCCACCAATCGGAAATGCGAGAGTTTTGGAATCATGAACATCGAGACGGTGAAGACAGACACGCTGACAATGGACTTCTTCCGCTTCGGGCGCAGCGAGGATGCGCTGGTAATCGTCCCGGGACTGAGCATCCGAAGCGTGATGGAATCCGCCGGCACCATCGCCCATGCGTACCGGGCGCTGGCAGACCACTTCACTGTTTACGTTTTTGACCGAAGGCGAGATCTGCCCGCCAGCTATTCGGTGCGCGAAATGGCTCAGGATACGTATGAGGCCATCCGCGCGCTCGGGCTTGACCGCATATGCATGTTCGGCGCCTCTCAAGGCGGCATGATTGCCATGACGATTGCCGCCGAATGGCCAGATCTCGTACGAAAGTTGGCCGTTGGCTCCACAGCGGCGTGCATCTCAGACGAACAATTCCAAACGCTGGAAAAGTGGATCGAACTGGCAAAAAGCGGAAGTACCGAAGAGCTGTACCTTGCGTTCGGCGCCGCAATCCTACCACCCAAAACGTTTGAGCAGCTGCGCCGATTCTTGCTCCAGGACGCAAAAGCGGCGACCGATGACGATTTGGGCCGCTTTTTCGTTTTGGCAGAGGGTATTCAGGATTTTGACATTTTGGGCGACTTGACACGAATCGCTTGCCCAATGCTGGTGATTGGTTCCACTGATGACCAAGTGTTGGGATCACGCGCCGCCCTGCAAATCGCGGAACAGCTCAGCGATCGGGCCGATTTCGAGTTGCACCTGTACGATGGCTACGGGCATGCCGCATATGACCTGGCGCCCGACTACAAGGAGCGCTTGCTGCGGTTCTTTTCGGCCTAGCTCGTCCCCCAATTATCCCCCAATTCGGCTAGGCAACAAAAGAGGCCAGCCATTCATGGGCTGACCTGGTGTTTCAATGGTGGTCAGGGGGGGACTTGGGCGCTTGCTGCGCAAGCGCTGCCCTGCGCCCGCCTGCCGGCGTGCTCGGGCCCGAAGGCGCCGCTGGCGCCTTCGCCCTTCCCAGGGTTCAAGTCCAGGCTATGCTCCCTGGAAACGAAAACGTCCCCGTGGCGGGGACGTTGGATGTTCGTGGTGGTCAGGGGGGGACTTGGGCGCTTGCTGCGCAAGCGCTGCCCTGCGCCCGCCTGCCGGCGTGCTCGGGCCCGAAGGCGCCGCTGGCGCCTTCGCCCTTCCCAGGGTTCAAGTCCAGGCTATGCTCCCTGGAAACGAAAACGTCCCCGTGGCGGGGACGTTGGATGTTCGTGGTGGTCAGGGGGGGACTTGAACCCTCGGCACGCGGATTTTCAGTCCGCTGCTCTACCAACTGAGCTACCTGACCGGTTGCTTTGACGCAAAACGGTATATTACTAGTCGCAATTACACAGGTCAACCCCTATTCACGTTTTATCCGCAAGTGCGCACGTGGGCAAGACGTTGGGTAAGGCGTTCGGGCAGGACGTTCGCGAGGACGCGAGCGGTCGCGGCAGACGCGCTCGATCCGTTTCTCTCAGGAAATTGGGCCGAGGACGAAACGCAGTTCACTGTGCTCGACCTCGAGAAAAACGATGAAGGCAGCTGGGACGCTCAGGTCGTATCGCCTGTATCGCATGGGGCGTACGTGTACAAAATGACCCTGTATTACGACTGCGAGCTGCAAAGACTCGTATACGACGACGGCACTGTCTACGACGCCCCCATCACAGACTCCGCCGATGAAACAGACTTGGGCGACCCTAACGCAACAGGCAAGCAGGGCACCATGGAAATCACGTCCACCGATGATGGCAACGTCGCTCTGTTTTGGAACGCCGAGGCGAATGGAGGGGACCACGACATCACATTCGTGCGCACCGACGGCGACGCCGAATACGCCGATTTCGAAAAGGCTTTGAATAGCTCGATTGCAAATGCCGCAACCGATACCGAGAAGGCATCCGACCAGGATGCCCAATCCGATGCAACCGAGCAAGCCGAATCATCGGACAGCGCCATTGACGAAGGCCAAAACCCCATCATGAACTTCGTTGGCCCCTACGCTTGCGAGCGCGCAAGTATGAAGGTCGAGCCTTCTGGAGCAAACGAGGCGAGCATCACCATTACTTGGGCGTCCAGCGCAGCGGAAGCGAGCGAGTGGACCATCAACGGCACGTTCGACCCCGACACCCTCACCGTTAATTACTCCAACGCCGTCAAGACCAACCTCGTATACAGGGAAGATGGCTCCGTCAAGACGGAAGACGTGGAATACAGCGACGGAAGCGGCCGCATCGTATTCCACGACGACACGCTATCATGCACCTGGGAAAACGATAACGAGCCCGACAATGGCGCCATGGTCTTCACTTGGAGCGCCTAGAATTGCAACCTGCGCCCTGGTTCTCTCCAAATCCGGATGTGGTATTGTTTACTAAATAAGCCATCATTTTTTGGCGTTTGATAAGAACAGCCCTATGAGGAGGCTGCCGATGGACATCATTCAGGCAATCGAGAAGCGCATTTCGTGCCGCGCTTTCACAGACAAACCAGTCGAGCAGGAAAAAATCGATATGCTCGCCGCCGAAATCGAACGCATTAACAGCGAATCGAAGTTGCATTTCCAGCTATATGGGCCGCGCGAGGACGGCACTGCGATTGACATGAGCCCTCGCATGTTCGCGAGCAACCCACCCTGCTATGCTGCGCTCGTCGGCCCAAAAGACCCAATCGAAGAGGAGAAACTGGGCTATTACGGGGAACAGCTCGTGCTCCTCGCCGAGATGCAGGGACTTTCGACCTGTTGGGTCGCAGGCACCTACGACCGATCGTCCGCACGCGTCGACCTGGCCGAAGGCGAAGTGCTGCACGACGTTATCCCCATCGGCTATGCCCCGAGCAAGATTCCGCTCAAACAGCGCACGATTCGCGCAGGCATCCGCGGCCGCTCAAAGGATATGGCCGATTTGTACCGCGGCCCAAGCCCGCTTGCATCTGCGCCCGAATGGATCGCCGCCTGCATCGATGCCGTGTGGAAGGCACCCTCGGCCATCAACGAGCAACCTGTCGTGTTCGTGCAGGATGCCCCCGACTCGCCTATCCGCGCGGAACTCGTCCGCGTGAAGTCGGGCATGGAGTACACCGACCTGGGCATCGCGAAATACCACTTCCAGGCAATCGCCGAAGCGTGCGGCGTGTCGGGCGCCTGGCAATGGGGAGACGGCGGCGCGTTTGAAATCTAGGCCCGGGATCTAGATTTGAGGTCTAGGTTTGAGGTCTAGGTTTGAGGTCTAGCGTCGCGGCAGCGCCACCCACCGATGATGGCTACCCGCCGATGATGAGGGGATAGATGTCGATCACGTCGCCCTCGTTGAGCACAACCTCCTCGGGGGCGTCTATGCTTTTGCGTGGCACGCCGTTAACGCGTGCCACGGTTGCTTCTTCGCCATAGGGCGAGTAGCGGGCCAAAACGTATGCAAGCGTGCTACCCTGAGGTATGTCGCACGGGTGGCCGTCAATCGTTACGTTCATCATTAGTCCCCACCAGCACCTTCGCCAGCCTCCTTGGCAATTTTGGAAGGGTCGACGGCCGGACCGGTTGCCTGAGGAGGAGCGCCGTCCTGGACGGACCAGTAAGCCGCATGCGTCGCTGCCGCAGGCTCGGTGTACATGAAATTGCGTTTACCGCCATAGAACAGGTCGTCTTCGTGCTTGAAGCCCGCCTTTTCGTTAAACGCATACTCGAGGTTGAGGATTTCGGTGCCGTTTTGCAGCCACATGTCGGGGCCGGGCCCCTCGGGCAAACCAGCCAAGATGCCCGCCATGCGCGCAAGCGCCGCCTTGGCTTCGGGATTGTATGTCACGGCAGCCCAGGGGAACAAGCACATGCAGCAATCGCATGAGCAGTTCATGGCAAGCGAATAGTCCGCCTGCTGCACAGGCGTCATGTCCGCCAAGTACGTTGCCGCCGAACCAGCGGTGTGGTCGGCGCCCTGCGGCCCGCGCTCCCAGGTCAGGCCATATCCGCGTAGGATGCGCGGATCGTACGCCGCAAACGCCTGGTTTTTGGAAACCGCTACGCGCACGGAGCCTTCCCGCTCGGTCACCTTTAGAAAATCGGCCACGGCACCGCAACCGTTACGCAAGACGGGACCGTACGCAGACTCGTCGTCCAACACCGATTCCAACATTGCGATTGCGGCCGGCGCATCGCCGAATTCCATGACACCCTGGTCCATCATAACTGCAAGAGCGTTGCCTGCGTCGATGGAATCCATGCCCATGTCGTCGCATAGACGATCGAGCTTCGCTACCGCCTGCGGATCGAAAATGCCCAGATTGGGACCCATGAGCGCAACGGTTTCGTATTCGATGCCCGACGAGAGGTGCTCGCCCGATTCGTCATGGAAATCGTTCGAGCAACGCACGACGCACCCCGCCTGGCACGGGATGGTGCTCTCGCCGCCGTGCTGCAGCAGTCGATTGCGCCACATCTTCGTGCCCAAGCGCTCCCAATCGGGGGCGAACTCTCCCGAGAAGTTCTTGTAGGGCAAGGCGCCCATCTTGCCCGTCGTGTCCACGCCGGCAGCCGAGCCGTAGAGCGGCATGGCCTGGCCTGTCAGCGGATTTGCGCGGATAGCGTCGGTCACGACCTTGTTGAGCTCGCGGAACTCCTTGCTTGCTTCGGAATCGAGCTTTATCCTGAACGGCTCGGCCGGGCGTTCCATGACAAAGGCCTTGATCCTTTTGGAGCCCATGACCGCGCCCATGCCCCCACGTGCGCACAGGCGACACGGGTAGTTGGTTCCCTGCTCGTTTACGGCAATGGAACCGATGTGCCCGAGCTTCTCGCCGATAGGCCCAACGGAAGCGCAGGCAACACGCTCGCCATAGCGCTCCACCATGGCCTCGTGGAAGGGGTAGTTCCACATGCCCTGGTACTCGCGCGCATCCAAGAACTCGAAAACGCCGTGATCGTCAACGTGAACGATGACCCACTCGCTTGCCTGCCCCAGGAACATGACCACCTTAAGCCCCTGCTCGACCATGCGACGCGCGAACGTACCACCCGAATTGGACTCCTTAATGGTGCCCGTAAGGGGGCTTTTGGCGCCGACGGAAAGGCGCCCGCTCGACGAGAGCGCCGTGCCGGCAAAATACCCTGTCGTAAAAATGAGTGGGTTGTCGGGTCCCAACGGGTCGCATGTTGAGTCGCAATAGTCGGTCAGCAGGCGCGCCACCAATCCGCGCCCTCCGAAAAACCCGTAGTCTTGCTGGTTGAATTCCTCTTCTTCGACGGTTTGCGTGTCCAGATGAACTTTGACGAACTTCAAAACGTGCCTCTTTCGTAACGAACCAGCATCCATGGTAGTACGGCTTTTCGTGTTTCTGCATTGCATTCTGCGCAAGCTGCACAATCTTGCCAGGCAACAGCCTGCAAAGGGTTAGCATAGAAACGTAAAGCCGAAGGCACGACCACTCCCATCGCGATTGGAGCCCACAATGTCCGCAGCGATTGACCCCTCGCAGCGCTACGCACGCAATATCCCCGCAATCATGCCTGACGAGCAGCGGGCGCTTTCCGTAAAACGCGTCTGCGTGTGCGGCTGCGGCGGGCTC